>JQOA01000254.1 GCA_000753945.1 Smithella sp. D17
TAACCCAACTTTAACCCTATTTTCATAAAAAGCAACAAAATAAGGGTATTTTAAGTGATCGTGCATGCGTAACATGTTGATATTATTACATGCAGTTCTTTAAAAACAGAATGTAGTGCCCCATTATATAATATTAGTGCTTGACACATGGATTCTGTGTGGTATAGTAGCCTTCATGTTTATCCGAGAAATACAAAAGAAAAACCCGAACTCATCAAAGGTGTTCATATCACACAGATTGATAGAGTCTGTACGCACTCCGAGAGGACCCAGACAGAGAGTTGTTATCAATCTGGGACAACTCGATATTCCAAAAGAGAACTGGAAAGAACTGGCAAACCGCATAGAAGATCTCCTACGTGGCTATGAAAGTTCAACGGTGCCGATATCTGTCGAGATTGAAGCCCTTGCAAGACACCACACAAAACAAATTTTAAGAAAGCAAAGAAGTGAGAAAAAAGAAACTCACGTCCTTGAAAATGAACAGGATTTCAGGAATGTAGATATTAATGCCGTCTCTTCATCCGACGGCAAGTCCGTTGGCCCCGAGCATGCCGGCCTCGAAGCCATGAAGGCCCTGGGATTCTTCGATCTGTTCCGGCAATTGGGATTTACCGATGATGAATCGAATCTTGCCACACTCCAGATTGTCGGCCGTCTGGTGCATCCCGGCAGTGAAAGAGAACTTCGGAGATACGCAAAAGAACAGAGTGCGCTGGATGAATTGCTGGGATGCAACTTCTCATCATCTGTCGGACACAATATGCTCTACCATAACTCAGACCTGTTATTCAAACACAAGGAAACCATTGAACGTTTCCTCCGTATGCGCAGCAGGGAGATCTTTTCCCTTGGTGAGACCATCATACTGTATGATCTGACCAATACCTACTTCAGCGGAGGCGCTACAGAATATAAAAAAGCAAAGCGTGGGAGGTCAAAGCAGAAGCGAAGTGACCGACCGCTTGTTACCCTTGGCCTTGTGCTTGATGAACGCGGTTTTATCAAGTGTTCCCGTATTTTTGACGGTAACGTAGGTGAACCCTTGACCCTTGTTGACATGATCAACGATATCCATTCACAGGTGTCAAGGGAAACACCGCCCCTTCTTGTCACTAAACCGACGATCGTAATGGATGCCGGGATTGCTTCGGAAGATAACCTTGCCCTGATAAAAGAAAATGGCTTCTCTTATATCGTTGTTTCCCGCAGTAAGCCGGAACAAATAGGAAATGGCTCGTTCGAACAGATAAAAGAAGGAATCAAGATCAAGGAGATGCGTATCGGGAATGAAACATATCTCCATTGTATCAGTGACGGCAAGATGAAGAAGGAACAGGCTCTTGTAAACAAGGCGCGAGATGCCATGAAGGAGGAGATCGAGTATCTCAGCGAAGGTCTCAATATAAAGAGACGTCTGAAATCATATCCGAAGGTTCTGGAACGTATAGGCCGGTTGAGACAACACTACAGCAGGGTTTCAAAGGGATTCGCGATCGATGTAAAAGAACAGAAGGGCAAAGCCGTTACCATAACATGGAGCTTTGATCCATCTAAATTAGGCAAGCCTTATGACGGCAGTTACTTCATACGCACAGACAGGATGGATCTTTCAAAAAACGAAATATGGTCACTCTACATCATGCTTACATCGGTGGAGGATGCCTTCCGCTGTTTAAAGGGTGAACTGGGACTTCGTCCCATCCATCACAGCAAATCAGACCGTATAGAGGGACATCTTTTTATCTCGATCCTTGCGTACCACCTTTTAAACTATATCCGGCAGCATTTACGCAAGGCCGGTATCAATCATCGGTGGGACACTGTTCGTTCCCTGCTTCAAACGCATATAGCTCTCAGCACTCACCTTCCCACTGCGGATGGTCAAATGGTTCACCTTCGTTATTGCAGTATCCCGACACCGAGACAGGTAGAGGTATATAGTGCGCTAAAAATTACCAGTACTCCCCTGAAACGAACAAAGGTTGAGATGTAAAGATGTAGTGACCATAAATCTGGGCACTCAACTTCAACCGCCCGATATCACTGTAGTTGTGTCCGGAATGGGGTTAAACTTGGGTTAAGGAAGGAGAAAACTGTCATGTCGAACAATCAATTAAAAATCAAATCAGTGACATCCGTAAGCAACATTATCAATCAACGGGAATGTCTGATTGAATCACTAAAAAAAGGAGGAAATAATACATGGGTAATTCGAATTTAAAAATCAAGTCAACATTAAATCGTCTGGAAGTCGTCAATCATCTGGAGCAGCTGGTCGCATCCCTGAAGGCGGGAACGGTCTGTATCCGAAAAGGTGAAAAAGCCGTCACACTTACCCCATGCGACCCGGTCACTTTTGAACTGGAGGCGGAAGGCAAACTGGACAAAGAAAGCCTGCGCGAAAAATTATCCATTGAATTAAAATGGAAGAAGAGCGAAGCCGCGCCGGCGGTTGATGAAACCTTTACAATTTCCCATCAGCCCCAAGATGAGGATGAAAACTAATGAAAATAATAGTGCGTCTCTTTTGCTTTAATGGCAAAGGAGACGCACCATTATACGTATTATTATGATTGAACATTACAGCATTGATAACTGCCGAATGAAGTGATTTTGTGTCTCAACTGAGAAGAATGATAAATTTTTGAGTGTAAATTTCTTAAATCGGAAAAAACAAAGATACTGTTGTGCCTTTACCTAATTGACTTTTAATTTCCATCTTGCCGCCATGCGCCATCATCAGGTGTTTGACAATCGATAAACCTAATCCAGTCCCGCCCAAATCACGGGAACGCGACTTATCAACCCGATAAAAACGCTCACCCAATCGTTGTATTTCATCTTTAGGAATACCAATACCAGTGTCCGTTATTGTAACAATAACATAATCATCTGATTGTCCAGCCGCAATAGAAATTTCCCCTCCTTCCGGTGTAAATTTGATTGCATTGTCCAAAATATTGACAAATATCTGGGTAATCTTGTCTCTGTCGCCTTTTATTGAAAAACTATCTTCCTGTAAATTACAGTCGATGATGATTTTTTTGGAATCAGCTTTCGCTTCCACCAGAGAAATTACATTGGTCACCGCCGCTCTCAAAGATACGTTTTCAATATTAATAATCATTTCCTTCATTTCAATATTTGATATGATCAATAGATCCTGAACGAGACGATTAAGACGTTCGGCGTGCTTTAAAATTATATCAATAAATCTTTTCGTTTCTTCAATATTATTAATCGCGCCGTCTTTGATTGTATCTAAATATCCAATTATCGCCGTAAGTGGCGTTTTGATCTCGTGAGTGACATTGGCTACAAAATCCATTCTGATCTGCTCGAGTTTTTTAAGTTTTGTCATGTCGTGAAAAACAATCATCGTTTTTTCATCATCGGGGTTACCGTAAACAGCGGAGATAGTGACTCTTAAAATAACCGGTTCTATATTGCCAAGAACGATTTCGCGGGAAACATTGGCGCGCAATGGTTTGAACTCCAGAAACGCCTTCTGCAAATCAACACTGCGGAAAGCCTCCATGAGTGTTTTGCCGTTAACATCACCGTATTGAATAGCCAGCATATTGCTTAGAACGGGACTGCTGAATTCTATCAAATCATGTTCATTAATAATCAAAACACCTTCGTTCATGCTGGTAAAAGCAGCCATCAGTTTGCTTTTTTCTTCATTGGCAATTCTGATTTTACTTTTCAGTTCTTCCACAAGATAATTAATATTATCAGCCAGTGTTTTTGTTTCGTCATCCGTATTCAGAATGATAGTGCCTACCGGCTCTCCTTTTCGTAACTTTTCAGTAAATTGGCCCATGATTTTTATCGGTTCATACAGGCGATAGGCAAAGAACAGGGCAATAGTCAGTGAAATAACCGCCACGATAAACATTGTCAGAAGCATATATTGATATACTCTGTCGATAACATTCTGCACCTCGTGCAGAGGACGCGCTAATCTTACGTAACCGCTTACATTCTTTTCATCTTTAACGGCTACAGCCATATAAAGCATATCTATGCCAATGGTATCACTGAACCGGATTGACTTTCCTGTTCCACGAACCCTTGCTTCCTGAATTTCCGGACGATTAAAATGATTGTCCATCAGCGCCGCTTCTTTTTCAGAATCGGCAAATACTTCGCCTCGCGCGTCAATCAGGGTAATTCTGGAATTTGATGTCTTTGCTACTTGATTAAGGTGCCGGGATGCTTTCTCTAAAGAAGTTTGATCAATAAGTCTGGCATAGGATAATAATTCTTTTTCAACCTGGTAAGTAAGAACATCTTTTACCTTGCCACTAACAAAAACATCCAGTAGCAAGAACGACACGCATATAATAACAAGATAGCTGAAAAAAATCTTATAAAAAAAAAGTTTTTTCACTATGTTTCCTTATGACCGTTACCTTTATTAAAATGACGCACATTTTCACCGGTTATCATATAAGTTACCATATCCGCAATTCCCTGGGCGTGATCGGCCACGCGCTCCAGATTCTTAGATATGTGCATAATCAATAAAGCCCTGTGAATGGATTTGGCATCCTCCATCATAAAAGTTAAGAGCTCTCTGAATATTTGTTCATTTAGGTCATCAACCACCTGTTCTATCTGTCTAACTTCCTCAGCAATGCCCAAATCCCTCTTAATCATGGAATCCAGAGATTTTGCGACCATCTCTTCTACAATTGAGGACATATGGGGCAAATCAATATAGGCTTTAAGTTGCGCTTCTTCATTGAGCTGAACGGCTTTTTCCGCAATATTCACCGCCATATCGCCGATTCTTTCCAAATGTCCGGTAATCTTTATGGCTGTCGTAATAAATCTCAAATCGATCGCCGTTGGCTGACGTAAAGCCAAGATAGTTATGCATTTTTCTTCAATTTCCTTGTCCATTTTATCAATTTCATAATCATTAGCTATAACTTTATTTGCCATTTCAGTATCTCTGCCGGTCAGAGATTGCATAGCCAAGTGAATAGCTTTTTCAGTCAGCGCACCAAGATAAATAAGATTGCTTTTTATTTCCTGCAGTTCCAGTTCATAATGTGAACTAGTATGCTTTTTTTCTTCCATGGTTTTTCCTCCAACTTATTTTCATCCGAATCTTCCCGTGATATAATCTTCCGTCTGCTTTACATCGGGATTGGTAAATATTTTATCGGTCTTATTGTATTCAATCATATTTCCCAGGTAAAAGAAAGCCGTCTCATCGGAAATTCTGGCCGCCTGCTGCATATTATGGGTAACGATGATTATGGTATAATCTTTTTTTAGTTCATCAATCAACTCCTCGATTTTCGCCGTGGAAATAGGATCCAGCGCGGAAGTCGGTTCGTCCATCAACAATACATCCGGTTTCATCGCCAGCGCCCGGGCAATGCAGAGCCTTTGTTGCTGGCCCCCGGAAAGATTCATTGCCGATTTATTCAAGATATCCTTGACTTCATCCCAGAGCACTGCCTGCTTCAGGCTACGCTCCACCAAAGCATCCCTGTCTTCAAAGCCGATACCGGTAAGTTTGGGACCATAGGAAATATTATTATAAATAGTTTTGGGAAACGGATTGGGTTTCTGAAAAACCATGCCTATTTTACGGCGGATTTCCACAGGATCAACATCCGGCGCGTAAATATTTTTGTTCTCGAAGATAATTTCTCCTTCAACCCTTGTCCCGTCAATTAAATCATTCATTCGGTTCAAGAGTCTTAACAGCGTGGATTTACCACATCCCGAAGGTCCGATGAGCGCGGTGACTTTATTCTTTTCAAACTTCATCGAAATATCCGTCAATGCACGGACTTGACCATAAAAAAAATTTACTTTATTTAATTTAATAATATTGAATTCCATTCCTACCCTACCACCTTTTATTTTTCCTCATATAACCGCGGATGATAATCGCAAACAAATCAATGCCCAAAACAACTATCATTAAAACAAGCACTGTCCCATACTGGATGGGACGTGTAGCTTCAATGTTTGTACCGGCAGTAGCCAGAACGTATATGTGATACGGAAGTGCCATAACCTCATCAAATACTGAGGAGGGAAGTTTAGCCGTGAAAAAAACAATTCCAAGCAACGCCAGTGTTATAAGCAGAGCTGACGCACGAACCAGCGTAAAAAATACATTTTGCTGAAAATATCGCCATTTCATAGATTTTGTTTTTAATGATTTCATAGTTCTGGCATCTACAGCGTTCCCGACCCAACCTGCCGGAATTTATGTGAAACATAATCGGCAATCAAATTGAAAGTCAGGGTCAGGCAAAATAACACAATGCCAATGGCAAAAAGCGCCTGATAATGAAGACTGCGGAAGGGTGTTTCACCCATCTCGGCGGCAATGCTGGCGGGCATCGGGCGCACCGAATCAAACAGACTTTCCGGAATCGCGGCGGCGCCTCCAGCCACCATCAAAACAACCATAGTTTCTCCAATTGCCCGTGCCATCCCCAACATAACAGCTGTCGAAATTCCTGAAAGCGCTGCAGGCAAAATAACTCTGGCAATGGTTTCATACTTGGTGGCACCCAACGCGTAGGATGCCTCCTTGAATTCCTGCGGTACAGCGTAAAGAGCATCCTCAGAAATACTCGATATCGTTGGAATAGCCATAATAGCAAGAATCACAGATGCATTGATAATATTAAGACCGGTAGGCAAATCGAATGTTTCCTGCAGCCAGGGAGCGACAATAACCATACCGAAAAATCCCAAAACAACGGAAGGTAACCCGGCTAATAGTTCTATAACTGATTTAAGAATTGCTTTAATGTTTTGTGGCGCTATTTCGGAAATATAGATAGCCGTAAGCACACCCAGAGGAACAGCAATCAAAATTGCAATAAGTGTTACAATAAAAGAACCAACTATCAGAGGAAAAATTCCGAAGGAAGGCGGATCGTAGGTAGGGTACCACTCCATACCAAATATAAAATCTTTTAAGGAGACTTTGCCAAATACAGGCAGTCCTTCGCGAAAAAGAGAAAAAACAATCAGACCTAAAACAACAACAGAAACCAGCGAAAAAACAAAAAAGATGTATTTGATTATAATTTCTTTGGCCTGTCTGGTCATAATACCTTCTTAAAATTCTTGTTGTAATTTTTTTTCAATCCAGTCTTTTATTTCATCGCGCACGCGCCTGTATTCCTTGATTACATCCTCTTTTTCCCCTTCAAATTTCGAAGGATCGGAAAAACTTTTGTGAATGCGAATATTTCCTTCTGAAAAAAATGGGCATGATTCCTGTGCTTGATCGCAAACAGTAATTACGTAGTCAAAATTATAATTCTGAAAAATATTTAAACCCTTCGATTTATAACCGCTTAAATCAATTCCCACTTCATTCATAACTGATATTACAAGAGGGTCAATTCGCGTGGGATCGGACCCGGCGCTAAAGGCCGAGAACCGATCACCGTAAATTTTATTGAGAAACGCTTCGGCCATTTGCGACCGGACTGCGTTGTGTGTGCAAATAAATAATACGCTCTTTTTAAAAAACATATTTTCACTTCAATTTTTTCAAAGCGTTTTATTTTTTGCTTTTACCAGCTTTTTTTACATCCATTAAAGGAACAAAACCTTCTTTAACAACAATCTTCTGTCCTTCTGCAGATTTAACAAAGGCAACATATTTTGCTGTGTCACCGGTTGCCTCACCATCTGTGTACATATAGAGCTCGCGTGAAAGCGGATATTCTTTGGAAAGAGCCGTTTTAGCAGAAGCGGTTACACCATTTACCTGTAATGGTCTTAAGCTTTTATTGAGATAGCCGATGCCGACATAAGCAATAGCGTAACGATTTTTGGCAACCGCAGTTACCACAGCACCGCTGGAAGCCAGCATTTGCGCCTGGGGAGCTACCTTGGCTTTTTTCATCACAAAATGATCCCAGGATTCAAAAGTTCCCGAAGAAGAATCGCGTGATATGACTACTATTTTGAGATCATCGCCGCCCACTTCTTTCCAGTTTGTAATTTTACCCTGATAAATCTGGCTGAGTTGATCAATCGTTAAATTTTTAACTTTGTTTTTCGGATGCACAACGGGAACAATCGCGTCATTTGCCACAACATGGGCAACGGGAGACACGCCTTTTGCTTTGGCCAATTCAACTTCTTCCTTCTTAATTTCACGGGATGATGTGGCAATGTCGGCAGTTTTATCAATCAAGGCTTTCATGCCTTCACCTGACCCTCCTCCGGAAAGAGAAATCTGAACATCAGTGTTTTTTTTCATAAACGCTTCCAGAGTACCCTGCGCAATTGGTAAAACCGTGGTTGACCCCTTGATCACGATTGACGAACCTGCAAAAGTCACTCCGCTCATCAAAGCAAAAGCTACGATCGCAAATACTGTTTTCTTGAAGATGTTTAACATTTTTTTAAATTACCTCCTGATTTTATAAATTTTTAATAATTTACAGGATAAATGTTACAGTTTGATGACAGCTTAAAGAAAATTAATAAAAATTATGATATCTTTTCAGACATCGAATTAATCTTTTTGTACTTTTCATCAAAACGACATTAAATTGTAACAATATTCTTATAAATTATTAAAAGCAAGATAGGTAATAAGGTTATTGAGATCTTGAAAAAATTAATAGATTCCTTAGGAGGTTCCCTGTTATGATTCAGAAGAGAATCATGGTTATTGATGACGAAAAAGACATCGTGGATCTTATTAGTTATAATTTAGAACTTGAAAAATTTGCTGTCATCAAGGCCTACGATGGTGAAAGTGCCTTGGAAATGCTCGAATCAGTGAAACCCGACTTAATAATTCTTGATCTGATGCTTCCTGTCATACGAGGTCTGGAAGTATGCAGACTTATTCGCAAGAACCCTGAAACTGAGTCAATTCCAATTATAATGCTGACAGCAAGAGGTGATGATATGGACAGAATAATAGGATTTGAAATGGGGGCT
>JQOA01000255.1:0-5255 GCA_000753945.1 Smithella sp. D17
ACAGGTTTGCGCCACGGGTGAAGTTGTCGCCGTTCAGGTTCCGGAAAATTTGATGGAGGAACTTCTTAAAAAATAATTTATAAAAATTGACTTAGATCAATGCAAAGACGGTTGTAAACAATTCTACGCTGCCAATATTTTTCACAAAGACTAAAAAAGGAGGCATTAAATGAGCAGACAAAGTAAATTCCAAATCGGCCGCCGGTCTTTTTTGAAGATAACGGCGGGAGCGGCGATTATTTCCGGTGTTGGTCTTCCGAAGAAATCATTTGCCGGAACGGATGAACAATTATCCACGCTTATTGATTTGAGTCTCTGTGACGGATGTGCTGACCGGAAAGTTCCCGCCTGCGTCAGCGCCTGCAAGACGATAAACAAAGATAAAATTCCGCAGGTGGCCCAACCGATTCCCATTCCCTGGCCGAGAAAAACAATTGAGGACTGGTCGAAAAAGCGCGAAGTGTTCAAACGCCTGACTCCCTATAATTTCATTTACGTACATAAAGCCGAAGTCAATATGGCCGGTCAGAAAAAGACGGTTTTTGTGCCCCGCCGCTGCATGCATTGCGATAATCCGGCCTGCGCGACAATCTGTCCGTTTTCCGCCAATCATAAAAATAAAAACGGCGCCGTGGTCATTGATCAGAGCATCTGCTTCGGCGGCGCAAAATGCCGTGATGTCTGCCCGTGGGAAATTCCTCAGCGCCAGTCCGGCGTCGGGATTTATCTTCATATATTGCCTGAATATATGGGCAACGGCGTGATGTATAAATGCGACTTGTGTGTTGAGCGTTTGGCGGCAAACAAACTGCCCGGTTGTGTCGAGGCCTGTCCTAGAGAGGCTTTGCTTATCGGGACACGAAGCGCTATTGAAAAAATGGCCGGGTCACGCGCCGGCCGGATGAACGGTTATATCTATGGGAAAACACAAAACGGCGGGACGTCCACTCTTTATGTTTCGCCTGTTCCTTTTGAGGAAATCAATAAAACCATGACGAAAAAACCCGGACAACCGGATATGAAGGTTGAAGTTCAGCGGAGAATGGCCAGGACTGATTCTATGGGCAAGGCGGCTCTGGCCGCTCCTGTTTTAGGAATAGCGGCTGCCGGCGTTGCCGGAGCCTGGAATTGGCTCTCCCATCGCAAAGACAAGACGGGAAAGGAGGAATAAGACATGACCGGGAAAATATTACCCGAAAAAAATCTTGTTGTCCGCCACAGCGCTTTGGAATTAATCGAACACTGGGCAATAGCCATTTCCGGCCTTGTTCTTTTTTTAACAGGAATGTTTGAGCTCCCCATGAGCAAACGATATTATATTGTTAATATTCCAGGTTTGGGCTGGTCTGCCGACTACATGACTTCGTTATACATCCATTATGCGGCGGCGATAGTTTTCACAGCGGCGGCGATGTTTCATGTTTTTTATCACGGTTTGCGTGGTGAAAAAGGTCTGCTTCCCCGAAAGGGAGATTTTTCCGAATCCATAACCGTTATTAAAAGTCTCTTCGGGTTTGGAGAAGAACCGCCCATGAATAAATATCTACCTGAACAGCGTCTGGCTTATGCAGGCATGGCTTTTGTCATCCTGATGCTGATTATTTCGGGACTGGTGAAAACATATAAGAATCTCTACGCGCCGGACATGTCGCTTACTGTTGTCCTCTGGGCAACATGGATTCATAATATCTTTTTTATTTTATTTTTTCTCGCTTTTCTGGCGCACATGGCGGCCATACTTCTGCGTCCGAACTGGCCGATGGTGCGCGGGATATTCACCGGGAAAGTGCGTCTGGATTACGCCCGGCATCGCCATCCGCTTTGGATTGACGATATTGAACCGGCTCAGGAAATTCCATTGGTGGTTGTTGAGGAAACACAAGCACCGCCGGTCCCGGAAGACGAAAAGATTATAGACAATAACAAGGAAGAATAAACCAAACACATTAATAGAGTTAAAGGAGATTTTATGAGTAAAAGAAAAAAAATTATCGTCATCGGCGGATCGGCCGCCGGTCCCAAGGCGGCGGCAAAAGCAAGACGGATTGACAATGACGCCGAAGTTATTATTCTTCAGAAAGAAGCTGATCTTTCGATGGCGTCATGCGGCTATCCCTATTACGTGGGCGGTTATTTCAACGACCGCAACATGCTTTTGTGCACACCCGCTGGTGTTGTAAGAAGCCCAATGTTTTACCTCAACGCCAAGGACATTGACGCGCGCGTCAACACAGAGGTAACGAATATCGATACTAAAAATCATTCAGTTTCATTTAGAAATATTGTTTCCGGAGAAACCGGCACATTGAATTACGACAAACTTGTCATTGCCACGGGCGCCGTCCCTCGGATGCCGCCCGTCCCAGGGACTGATCTCGATGGAATTACGACCCTGCAATCCATGAAAGACGCGGATTTCTTGCGCAAAATCCGCGATGAAGGAAAAATCAAAAAAGCGGTTGTCGTTGGCGGCGGGCTCATCGGAATCGAAACCTGTGAAGCGCTGCAACTGGCAGGCATTGAAATCACCGTCATTGAACTGTTGCCGCAGTTGCTCACCTTTTTGGACATGGAGCTGGCAAAGCTTGTGGAAAATCATGTCCGAAGCAAGGGAGCTAATGTCATCACGGAAAACGGCATTGCCGCATTTTTAGGGGAGGAAGGTAAACTTACAGCGGTCAAACTGCAAAACGGTACTGAGCTGCCCTGCGAACTGGCTGTTGTGGCTATCGGTGTTCGCCCCAACGTTAAACTGGCTAAAGAAGCCGGCCTGAAAATCGGCGAATTAGGTGGAGTTGATGTCAATGAATTCATGCAGACTTCCGATCCTGATATCTATGCTGTAGGCGATTGCGTGGAAACGCTCAATCGAATTACCGGTAAAAAAGTACATGCTCCTTACGGCGATCTGGCCAACCTCCAAGGACGTGTGGCGGGAGAAAACGCCGCCTCGCAAAATTGCGTAACATTCCCCGGAACAATTCAAACCGGCATTTGCAAGGTTTTCGATTATGCGGCGGGCTCCACGGGACTTTCTGAAACAACCGCAAAAAGATTGGGGTATCCGGACATCATCACCGTGATCAATGCCAGTCCCGACAAACCGGGGTTCATGGAAGGGAAACTTCTAGTGACCAAGCTCATCGCCGATAAAAAAACAGGCCAAGTTTTGGGCGCTCAGTGCATCGGTCCAGGAAATGTCAGCAAACAAATCGCCCAATGGGCCATGGCCATTCAGGGCAAACTCACCGTTGAAGATCTCGTCAATGCCGATCTACCATATGCGCCACCCTTTTCTTTGGCGATTGACCATTTCATCGCCACAGTTCATATCATGCAGAACAAGATGAAAGGCAGAATGAAAGGCATCAGTTGTAAAGAAGTGCGCAACAAATTACTGGCCGGAGAAAAACCGTTCCTGATTGACACGCGCGGTCCGGAGGAATTCGAGGAAATGCGCCTGGGTATCGGTGAAACGCTAATTCCTCTCGGGGCGCTGCGCAAACGCCTCAAGGAACTGCCGGAAGACAAAAACAAGGAAATTATTTGCTTCTGCAAGATATCGCTGCGCGGCTACGAAGCGGCAATTGCACTGGAGGGCAACGGCTGGAAAAACGTCAAGGTGATGGAAGGTGGTATTATGGCCTGGCCATATCCACGTGAGAAATAAAAATAATAAAAAGGAGGTATTATGGCTGAAGAAATCAAGGCCGGCTGCGCCAGACCCACCGGCGGACCGGTCGGTGAAAAACCTGAAGCGAAAAAAGAAACACCTCAACCAACACTTGCAAAGGAAAACGAAAATGGCTTTTGATTAAACAAGAATTAGTTTAAAATATAACATCGAAAATAATTTCTTGACAAAATGTTTATGATTTGTTTTATAAAGTCAAGCAAAAGCGGCGATTTAAACAAGTTAATTGCTCCGCTCTAAAAATGTGCTAAAGGCTGGTGCGAAAGAAAATGAGCCCGTTGCCCTTTGGCGCGGGCTTTTTGTTTTAAGGAAGTTTGAACGCAAAATCTAATAGAGAGGTAATAAAAATAAAATGAGTAAACTAAGAACACGTCACATTTACACTTCGGAATCAGTTTCAGAAGGACATCCGGATAAAGTATGCGATCAGATTTCCGACGCGATTCTGGACGCATGTCTGGAGCAGGATAAGCATACTCACGTAGGCTGCGAAACGTCTGTGGGACCGAATATCGTCGTTAATCTGGGAGAAATCACCTGTAAAAACTGGAACAAAATCAATCCCCAGGCCATCGCGCGACAAGTCGTCAAGGACATCGGTTACGATGACCCGTGCGAGAACTTCAGTTGGGACACTTTTAATTACGTTTCCGCCATTCACGCTCAATCACCGGATATCAAACAAGGTGTCGACCGTGATAAGCCTGAAAATCAGGGCGCCGGTGATCAGGGCATGATGTTCGGCTATGCCTCATATGCCACCCCGCAAATGATGCCTGCTCCCATCGTTTATTCGCATCGATTACTGGAAGAGTTGACTAAACTCCGCAAGGAAAAGGCTATTGAATATCTTCGCCCCGATTCCAAAGCGCAGGTCAGCGTACTGCATGAAGATGGAAAAGCCGTGAAAATTACGACAGTCGTTATTTCCCATCAGACACGCGACGTGCCGTTGAAACGAATTCGCAAGGATTTGATAGAAATCGCTCATCAGGTTCTCGACAAGACGGGAATGCTGACCAACAAGACGGAATTTTTGATTAATCCTACAGGTCGATTTGTAATCGGCGGCCCCAGTGGCGATTCCGGTGTCACGGGTCGGAAAATTATCGTGGATTCTTATGGTGGAGTCGGTTCTCATGGCGGCGGTGCTTTTTCCGGCAAAGATCCCTCCAAAGTGGATCGTTCTGCCGCTTACTATGCCCGTTACGCCGCCAAGAATATTGTAGCAGCCAGACTGGCCGACAAATGTGAAATCCAGATTGCCTACGCAATTGGTGTTGCCATACCGCTCAGCATCAATATCTGCACCTATGGTACAGAGGCAATCCCGGAGCATAAAATTGAAAAGATTCTCATGGAAGGAGACATTTTTGATTTCCGTCCGGCAATGATGATTAAGGATTTGGGACTGACAACACCCCAAGGCTGGAGCTATCGCAAGAGTTGCAACTACGGTCATTTCGGCCGTCCGGGATTCCCCTGGGAAAAGACGGATCGTGTGGATGCACTTCGTGAAGCAGCCGGATTAAGGTCAAAAAACTAAAATTGATGAAGTCGT
>JQOA01000255.1:5372-10983 GCA_000753945.1 Smithella sp. D17
ACAAAAAAGGGCAAAAGCGACTTTTTACGAGACCATCATGCTTTAATAAGGAGGTTTATTTGCCCGCCAAAAAAAATGTAACCAGAGAGCGTCTTATTTTGTGTATCAATGCAACCCTGCAGAAAAAAGCGAAAGAAATAGTTGTTTTAAATTTAAAAGAAATTTCCGCTTTTACAGATTACATGATTATCTGCAGCGGAACATCGGAAAGAGAAGTGCAGGCAATCGCTCAAGCTATTCATCAATTCTTAAAGAAAGCGGGAATCAGGCCCATGGGTATCGAAGGCGAAACCAACGGCCAATGGATTCTGCTTGATTATGATGATGTCGTAATTTCCGTCTTTTATGAACCTGCCCGGGAATTTTACAACATAGAAAATCTGTGGGATGCGCCCCGGATGAATATTGATGAAAATAAAAAGGAAATAAAAAGATTAAACAAGGAACTGGCATGATCTTCGGCGAAGTTCTGAATGATTTAAGTAAAGTTATTTTTCCTCCCCAGTGTCCGGGCTGCTCTGAAATTTTGCATCCGTTTGCCGGTCAAATGTTCTGCTCCCTTTGCAATGACAAGATTAATTTTATAAAAGGCGGCATCTGCTCCATTTGCGGCACAACTTTTCCCGATAGTCCGGCTGAGAATCATTTATGCGGAGATTGTCTGGAGAAGAGACCTTATTTTTCTTATGCCCGTGCTGTATTCAGTTACGAAGACATTATTCTCAGTGTGATTCACCAATTTAAATACAAACGCAATATATCCATCGGAGAAATGATGTCTTCTTTGATGGCCGACTTTTCCTTTCCCGATATCGATTTCACTGATTACTCTTTGATTATACCTGTACCCCTGCACATTAAAAGACTCCGCGAACGGGGTTTTAATCAATCCCTGATTCTGGCCCGCGCCATAGGGGAAAAACAGCAAATTCCTGTTAATTTTTCCTTGCTGAAAAGGCACAAATTTACTGAAACACAAACCGGTATGCACAAAGCCGAAAGAAAGCAAAATATCAAGAAGGCTTTCGAAGTAAGTAACAAGGAGAAAATCGCCGGCAAAAATATCATCCTCGTTGACGATGTCTACACCACCGGCGCCACAGTCAATGAATGCGCGAAAACCTTAATCAAGGCTGGGGCTCGAAACGTTTCTGTTTTAACACTGGCCAGAGTCTTCCAACATTAATTTCAGTACAAGGAGCGGGAATGCATAAGATTTTAGAAAGAGAAGCTCTCCGGAATAAACTGGAAGCTCCGCGGAAGAAAGGAAAGAAAATAGCTTTTACCAACGGATGTTTCGATATTTTACATGTCGGCCATGTCCGTTATTTGCGCGAAGCTAAAAAAACCGCCGACGTACTGGTGCTCGCTCTCAACAGCGACTCCTCCGTGCGTTCGATCAAGGGAGAAAAAAGACCCTTAATTAATGAAAAAGAAAGAGCCGAAATTCTTGCTGCTCTTGAATTTATTGATTTTATAACTATATTTGAAGAATCAACACCATTGAAATTAATCAAATCTCTGAAACCGGATATTCTGATCAAGGGAGGAGATTGGCCGGAAGAAAAGGTTGTCGGCCGGGAAGAAATAAAAAAATGGGGAGGCCGGGTAGTAATAATTCCCGAAGTAGAGGGGAAATCCACAACCAGCATCGTGGAAAAAATTAAACAAATTTATTGTTCCGGCAATAAAGTTATTGATTTTAATTGAATTATAACAATATCAGCCAATATGATAAAAAAATTATGTTGACAAAGATTTTCCTTTACAAATAAAATTCACTTGTGTAATAAGGACGACCCGATTTTTTCATATAAGGAGTGAATATTTTGGAAAAACAGGCAAACGTAAAACAAAAACAAGACAAAATGGAAACATACAGAGTTTTGCTTACTCAAAAAATAAATGAGTTGCTCAGCGAAGCGGGGAAAACGGTTTCCGAAATGACCAACGGCAAGGAAAACTATCCTGATCCTAACGACAGAGCGTCTCTGGAATCCGACAGAAATTTTGAATTACGCATCCGCGACAGGGAACGCAAGCTAATCATGAAAATGCAGGAAGCTATCAAAAGGATCGATGATGGCATTTTTGGTATTTGTGAAGTTTGCGGAGGACCAATCTCCGACAAAAGATTGATGGCCAGACCTGTCACTACGCTTTGCATCGATTGTAAAACCAAGCAGGAAAAACTGGAAAAACTCAAAGGCGAATAACCTCAAAATTCATATTGATCAGAACGCTCCATTATCGGGGCGTTTTTTTGGCCTAAATAATTCCATTTTTAAAGCAAAGATGATAATAAAAGTTCATGTATGTAGAAATCGCTTTAAACATTCCGGCGGATAAAATCTTCACTTATGAAGTGCCTGCGGATTTGCAGCAGGAAGTCAAAATCGGCCAACGTGCCTTTGTCCCTTTGGGTAATAAAAAACGCACCGGTTTTATTGTCGGGATAAATCAATCCTGCGATCTGAAAAGTATAAAATCCATTGCTGAAATACTCGATGACGAACCTCTTTTCAGCGCCAGCGATCTTGATTTTTATCAATGGATTGCCAATTATTTCATGTATCCGCTGGGCAAGACACTGGCCGAACTGATTCCTTCAGGGGTGGAGAAAAAAGATTTCTTTTGGATAATTCCTCTGACACCGGAAACGAATATCCACCTGCCACCAGCGCAGGAGAAACTGCTGGAGTTTTTGCATCAGTATCCTCAAGGTATAGCTCTAAACAATATAAACAAAATCAGCGGGCTGAAAAATATTTCTTCTGCGGCTCGGGCATTACAATCGGCTGGACTTGTCCAAATAGAAAAAAGACAAAGCAAGCAGCTTTCTGTGCAAAGCGAGAAAATAGTAACTCTTGAAGAGGACAAAATCACCGGGGCTAAATTAACAGAAAAGCAGAAAAAGCTCATCGAATTTATACAAAAGACAGGAGCGATACCCCTGAATAATCTGATTGAAAAATCCAATATCTCCGGCGCTGTTATCAAAAGATTACGCGACAGAGGAATCATTAATTTTACTGATAAAGAAAAAGTGCGCACGACCTCGCTCGATTCGGCAATTAGCTGCAGCAACAACGCTATCATTCTCAACGATCAACAAACTAGGGTAATGGAAGAAATTTCGCATCGTCTGGAGAAAAACGTTTTTACTCCGGCACTTCTTCACGGAGTCACGGGCAGCGGGAAAACGGAAATTTATTTAAAGGCCATCGAAAAAGTTCTGAAAGACGGCGGTTCAGCGATTTATCTTGTTCCGGAAATAGCTCTTACACCGCAGCTAATATCGCGTGTTGCAGGGAGATTTGACGAACAAAAAATAGCGGTTCTGCACAGCGGAATCGCCGAATCTATCCGCTACGATCAGTGGCGGCAAATCAAACGCGGCCGGATCAATCTGGTTATCGGCACCCGTTCCGCTCTTTTTGCGCCCCTGCAAAACCTGAAACTGATCATTGTGGATGAGGAACATGATTCATCCTATAAGCAGGATGAAAGGCTCTGCTACAACGCCCGCGATATGGCGATTCTGAAAGCAAAGATGTCTTGTTCTGTTGTAATTGCAGGTTCGGCCACTCCCAGTGTGCACACCTATTTCAACGCGCAGACAAAGAAATACCTTTATCTGGAATTATCCCGGCGCGTGGACGACCGGCCCATGCCCGTGGTCGAAATCATCGACATGAAAGCACAGCAGGAAAAGGCAGGAAAGACACCTATTCTTTCCGGCACCCTGATTGAAGGGATAAAGGAAACACTTGCCCGGAAAGAACAGGTCTTGCTTTTTCTCAATAAGCGCGGGTTTGACACCTTTTTAGTCTGCGCTGATTGCGGTTATAATTTTCGATGTCCCAATTGCGCCGTTTCCTTGAAAAATCACGCGGCGGAAGGCGTGGTCAAATGTCACTATTGCGACTACACAATAAAATCTCTGCCTCTCTGCCCATCATGCAAAAGCAGCCGTATTTTAAGTTATGGAGTCGGCACACAAAAACTGGAAAAAGAAATAGAAAAACTTTTTTCTGACGCCCGCATTCAAAGAATGGATTCCGACACCACTTCCCAAAAAGGAACTCAGGAAAAAATTCTTCATGCGCTGGAGCAAAGAAAAATTGATATTCTAATCGGCACACAAATGATTACCAAAGGCCATGACTTCCCTTTTATTACGCTGGTCGGCGTAATCTCCGCTGACACCTCGATGAATATGCCCGATTTTCGTGCCGCAGAGAAAACCTTTCAATTGATAACTCAGGTTGCCGGACGCGGTGGACGCGGCGATTCTCCGGGTAAAGTAATAATCCAGACCTTCAATCCCCGGCATTACGCATTGCAACACGCGCAAAATCACGATTACAAATCTTTTTACGAAGAAGAAGTTGATTTTCGCAAAGCTTTGCATTATCCGCCCTTTGGCCGGATAATCAATTTACGTTTATCTTCCGTAAAGAAAGACGTTTTAGTTGAAGAAGCACAACGTCTGGGCAAGCTGGCTAAAAAACTGAGCGCACATCATGGAAATACCACGGAAATTATCGGCCCGGCGGAGTCGCCGCTGTCCAAAATCAGAGGCCGCTTCCGCTGGCAGATGCTGATCAAAGGCACGGATATAAACGCTTTGCATCAAATCGCGCGGGAAATAATAGATGAGAATAACAACAATCAGATAAAGATTGTTGTTGATGTGGATCCGGAAAGCTTTATGTAGGATGACTGTTGAAAAACGCCCATCTGCTTCGTTGCGCTGCAAGCATCACCGCTCAACGTATTGTTATATACGCCTCGCGGTTCTGCTTTCGCGCGCCTCGCATCTGAACATTTTTGAACAGTCCCAACGAAAAGCTCACCGGGAGCGGGCTACGGGCGCGCGATCGGCTTGAGCGATTTTGTTATAAGCCCTTTTAAAATATTTCTATTGCGCTACCTGATGTATAATTTCAGAAATGTATGACTGATACTTTACCCCCAACTTATTTGCTTTATTTTTAATTTTTTCAATGTCTTCACTATTAACCCTAATGGTCATGGTTACATCTTTCTTCCTTGCCCTGAGGGCGTTTTCAATATTTTCAAGTTCCTTTCCTTTTAAAGGCTTGAATTCACCTTTTAGCAAGGCAGCTTCAATTTCTTTTTCTTCTTTTGATAATTTTGTTCTTTTCATTTTGCACCTTCTTTGCTTTTAAGCATCTTCGTATATTTTCTGCTCGGAAACATGGTTTTTAGGAAAATGAATTTATCGTCAACAACACAGGGCACGACCCAAACATATTTTTCATGCTCGAATAACAAAACAATCTGATTCTTTCGTGTCTTATGTTTTTCAGCTCCCAAAAACGTAGAATTTAATATTTCTTCAAAGGATACTCCTCTTTCCTTTTTCAATAACTTATTCTTTTCTTCGTCCCACTTAAAATTCTTCATAATTTGACTATATCACAAATGTATTGACAATACAATTGTATTTACATTTATAACGAAAAAATCAGCCGAAGCGGAAGCGATCGGGTGATTGGTTTTGTTATAAGCCTATCAATTACTTCGCCCCAATTTTTTTAGAACCAATCTTGATGGTCTCGTAAAAAGTCGCTTTTGCCCTTTT
>JQOA01000255.1:11072-11234 GCA_000753945.1 Smithella sp. D17
TTATCAGGTGCGAAGCAATCTTTAAAATCAATCTTCTATTAGCAGACAGACCGTGAAGAAGTCGCTGCATCATCTTGGTCAGGTTTTAAAGGGTGGGCACGCAGTCTCGCGAATAGCAGACTTAATGGCAAGCTGCAGGAATGACAATGCGTTGCCCACGAA
>JQOA01000256.1 GCA_000753945.1 Smithella sp. D17
AACCGTTTCTATTTTTCTCCGTAATTTTTTTATGTGACTATCTACCGTGCGGTCGCTCACAAAGCGTTCCTCATGATAAATTCTTTCCATAATTTGCTGACGGCTGAAAATACGACAGGGATGTTCAACGAGGAGTTGCAGCAGCTTGAATTCCACGGCAGTCAATTCCAAATCCCGGCTATGAAGAGTCGCCCGGTAGGTATGTTCATCAAGAACAAGTCCATGTGCCTGAATGACCTGTCCATCGTGTACTCGTCGCAGGACGGCCTTGACGCGGGCAACGACTTCGCGTGGACTGAAGGGTTTGCAGATGTAGTCGTCCGCGCCAAGTTCCAGCCCCAGTAAACGATCGATCTCTTCAATCCGGGCTGTTACCATAATAATCGGTACGCGAGAAAAAAACCGGATAGTCTTACAGATTTCTATGCCATCACGTCCGGGCAACATAATGTCCAGAATGATCAGATCGGGTTTATTTTCCCGAACCCAGGTCGCGACATGTGTTCCATCGGACAGAGTAAAAACTTCAAAATGGGATGCTTTCAGATAATCAGCAAGCAGAGCCGCAAGTTTCGGTTCATCTTCCACAATAAGTATTTTTCCGTTCACTTGTGTCCCTCGAAAACCGGCATGCTAATCCGGATCAGTAACCCGCCCAGCGGTGATGAGTGCGCGGATATAATCCCCTCGTGCGCGTCAACAATCTTTTTGCTGATTGTCAACCCGAGACCGGCACCACCTGAATCCCGGTTGCGTGATCCTTCCACACGATAGAATCGTTCGAATAATCTCTCTATATCCTGCGCAGAAACTCCTGGCTTCGAATCCTGAAATTCAATAGTGATAAAATCACCGCCGATTTCAGTTACGATTTCGAGAGTGCCTCCGGGATTGGTGTATCTCAAAGAATTCTCCAATAAGTTTGCAAAAAGCTGATTCAGCCGTTCCCGATCGGCAAAGCTGATAGCATTTGCGTTCCTGGAAATCTTTTCTTTAAGAGCAATACCCTTACGGCTAAATTCCTCGCGGTAAGATTCTATCGAATCTCTGAGCACTTCCACCAGATCGNNTCTTCCACCAGACGTTTCAGACGCAGTGTCTCCACGTGGAGAGAGCGAATCATTTCGGGGGTAACGTCATGAATGCCATCCAGGAGTGCTTCGATTTCACCCTGAAGCACGGCGACAGGGGTGCGTAATTCGTGAGAAATATCGACAACCCATTGGCGCCGTTCCTTCTCGTTTTTTTCCAGGGTCAGGGCCATGGCATTAAAGTCACGGGCCAGTTGCCCCAGTTCATCTGTCGATGAGAAGGAAATACGCGTGGTATATTTACCGGAGGCAATATCGTGGGTAGCCGCAGCCATCGCCCGAATCGGTTTGACCATTCGTCGCGCAAGCGGAAATGAAATAATAATAACAATCAAAACCACGCCAGCTGCTCCCAAAACCAGCGCAAGTTTTTGCTGACTAAGGAATCTGACCTGCATAGGACGAGGGAAGTGCTTTGGCGACAGAAGGCCGACATAACCTACAATACTGCCGTGGACAATAATTGGATGTAAATTTATCTTCTCGTTCGGTGGATAAAAACCATAGATAGGTTTTTTATCAAT
>JQOA01000257.1 GCA_000753945.1 Smithella sp. D17
ACGCCGTTCAGTGGGTTTCATATCGAATAATTCTTTGCGCAATATATCGGTGCGGATGATTTCCGCGCCCAGGCGGGCGGCCAGTTTTCTTGCCTGGCAGCTTTTCCCCGAACCCATTAATCCCGCGGTTAAAATCAAGACGGGTTTACCCAGACGGGCGGCGTAAGTATAAGCAAGATCGAAATATTGTGTTGCGGTTTTTGTAATTTGTTTGCGTTCATTCTCTTGAAGTTCCTCCTGACCCAGACGAAAACTTGTTACTTTTCCGCGCACGTAGGCATAATAACAGCGGTAAAAATTCAGCAATACGGGCAGATCGGTATCGCCGGAATATCTGATATAAGATTTTATAAAAGCGCCGGCGTAACGGGAATAACCGTTGAAATCAATATCCATAGTTAAAAAAGCCACATCTTCCACAATGTCGCCGCACCGGAAACGTTCGTTAAATTCGATGCAGTCAAAAATGATTATTTCGTTGGCAATGCAGATATGGTCCAGATGCAAATCGCCGTGGCATTCTCTTATTTTATGATCGGTAATTCTTTTTTCGAAAAGAGTTTTGTTTTCGGCTAAAAATTCCCCCATGTAATTATTGATGAATTTGTATTGATATTCAGGGATCGTTACATTGATGTAATTCAATGTTTCGGCGAAATTTTCCTCTATATTGTGACGAATGTTTCCGATATTTCCCATTTCGTCAATGTGGCCGCCGGTTTGTGCCTCTTGATGAAAAGCAGCAATTACTTTAGCCAGATTATCCATATCTTTTTCATCGGCCAGACCTTGGAAAAGCAGCGTCTTAAGCATTCTATCAGCGGGAAGTTTCTTCATTCGTACGGCATAATCAACAACCTCAACTCCTTTGTTGAGTGTGATATTTCCCCGGGCGTCCAGAGATATGGCTATGACATCCAGATATGTGTCGGAGGCAAGACGTTTATTCAATCTCAACTCTTCTTCGCAGTAAAATCTTCTTTTTCCCGGGGTGGTGAAATCGAGAAAATCAAATTTAACCGGTTTTTTGACTTTATAGACGAAGTCTCCGGCAATGAAAACATAAGAAATATGAGTTTCGATAAACTCAACCTCTGCCGGACGGTGGGAATAAAAATCAGTCTTTTTCATGGTTTCAATTAACAGAGAATGAGTCATAAATTTTTCCCGTGAATATTCTTTCCGGCAAACGACGTGCCTTTTAAATATCCAGTTTAGTTTCTCAATAGAACATTGTCATATCGACCAGAGGCGAAAGCCCGGCGTATGCTCGGGGAGATATCTTTTTTTTATCAAGATTTCTCGCGGAGTATAATCCCGCGCACCCGAAATACTCCGGGCAAGTTGCGGGACTTCGAAATGACAGATTGTATGGATATTTATGAGGCACTACACTAAACCAATCATCTGTTTATAATCAAGTCAAAAAATCTTGCTTGCGCTAAAAAACCATTCGTGATTATTTAAAAATGTAAAAAATGGAGTTATATATGTTTAAAAAACTGCGCTACATAGCAAGAACCAAAGTTGCCGGTGTTATAATTTACCGGATCCTGCGTCTGTATTGCGCTACATTGCGCCTGAAAGTAGAAAATGAAGATGAATGTTCCCACTATCTGGAGCAAGGAGGAAAAGTACTGCTTTGTTTGTGGCATCAACAGTTTCTTCTGGCCATTCCTTGTTTCACTATATATAAGAAGTATCAACCCGGTGTCATGATATCTAAAAGCCTTGATGGAGATATTGCTTCCAGAGTTGTTGAAGCAGGCGGAGCTGTCGCGGTAAGAGGTTCGTCTTCGCGTGGAGGTATTGCCGCTTTAAGAGAAATGATACAAAGGATAAAACGATACCATCTCGGGGTTCATATCCTGGATGGGCCGCAAGGCCCTGCGGGAGTTGCCAAGCTTGGCGCTATTACCCTTGCCAATGAAGCTGGCGCCATTCTTGTTCCAGTTGTGGTCAGTGCTGATCGTGCCTGGTATTTAAACAGTTGGGACAGATTTATGATTCCCAAACCTTTTTCCCGCGTTACTGTAAAGTTTCTTCCTAAAATCGAACTACCCCAGATAATGGATAAAACTGAATATGAGAATCAGAGAAAAAAGATAGAAGTTGTAATGGGGCCTTATCTACATCTTTAAAATTGGAATTAGTGGTGTTCCAGCCACTTGGCCAACAACTTTTTTTCTTTCCCTTCCCATTGCGGAGAATAACGGATTTGTAAAAACGAATCGTAAAGACTGTCAATTGTCTTGACAGCTTCTTCAATAAGGTAAATACGCTCCAGAAGTATTCCCGACTGGTCTTCCTCATTATCCTGCCAGTCTGTCACGGGTAGTTTCAAAGATTGAAAATGGAAAGAGTCCGCTTTAAGAATAAATTCCCATTCATTTTTATCATGAATTAGTTTGATTCCCGCCTCTTTAACTTTTTTCCCCTGGCGGATTGCTTCCTTGCCTTCTTTGTGTTCAGCGTGAATTCCATGGCAGACGACTCCCTGTGAATATTCGCCTTCTCCTGCTTCTAAAACTATTTTTTTTAAAAAATTAAGTTCAACTTCTTTTGTTTCCGAAATATTTATCCTGCCGTTTCGTTCTTCCGATTTGAACCAGAGCCAGGTCAGAAATTCCCGGCCGGTCAAAGAAGCCGTATCTGCAGATTCGGGATTTTTTGTTATCAGATTATTTTCCTGCGGCGAAAAAGGTCTAAGATTCAGGGCAAATGTTTTTTTAAACATATCCGCGAAATCGTCAACTACCTTTTCGGCCAGTGAAGAAAAATAAATTGTTTTTTGCCCCACACCCCAGCAAACATCATAAAAGGACGGTATAGCGTCAAGTCTGGTCAGAAGTTCCAGTTTTACCTTGTCTTTAATTCCCGCGGCCATTGCTTTGTTGATTCTGTTTTTACCATTTTGGGCAAGAAATCGCCTTTCTTCTTCCATCAGTTTGATTTTCATCAGCTTGGGCGAAATAAGTTTACGGTCAATGCGCAAAGAGAAAATTAGGTAATCGCCCAGCGCGTAATTGGCTTTTTCAAAATCGGTATCCAATACGTCAGTAAGAGAAACCCAGCCCAGCCTTTTTTCTTCGGTTGATTTGGATGCGTCCCTATACGCGTTGGCTTTAATACGGCTGTTGACGAAATTTAAAAATGCCTGCGGCAACTGGCCTTCTACATGAAAACGAGCGAAAGTAAAATTTCCTTTAATTAGTCCCATAATTAACACCTCGATGGGTTGCACCGTATATTATTAGACCTGAATATGTCAAGAATTTATGTTGGGTAATTGTACTAAAAAGATCAAATATTTTATGAACATATTTATGTAATATTATCCATAGACAGAGTTTTTTTTTTATGTTAGTGAGCTCCATATTCCGGGGTCTAAGTAAATGAAAATTAAAAAAATTGGCATTATCGCCAACCTTGAAAAAGAGAAGATTGCCGACCACGTTAAATCGTTGAAAAAATGGCTGGAAGAAAAGGGTGTGCAGGTATTTCTGGAAATGAAGATTTCCAGAAAAGTTGCTCTTGACGGAGGACTGAATAGAACCGACCTGGCAAAAAAATCGGAACTTATTGTTGTTTTGGGCGGAGACGGCACAATGTTGCGCGCGGCTCGTTATGTGGCCGGACATAAAGTTCCCATTCTGGGAATAAATATGGGCAGTTTCGGCTACCTTACTGAAGTAAATTTAAACGAAACCCACTCGGCTCTGGAGTTGATTATCGGAGGGAAATTCGAAACGGAAAAAAGAATGATGCTTGATGTGAGCATCAGGCACGGTAAAACCGTTACCGATGTCGGCAGTGTTTTAAATGATGTAGTAATTAATCGCGGCAGTCTTTCCCGTATGAATGAACTGGAACTGGAGGTTAACGGCAAATATCTGACAACTTATAAAGGAGACGGTTTAATTGTTTCCACTCCTACCGGTTCCACTGCCTATTCGCTTTCCGCCGGTGGTCCCATTGTCTTTCCCGGGAAAGACTTGATTATTATTAATCCCATCTGCCCCCATACTCTGACTAATCGTCCCATCATTTTTTCGGAAGATTCTATTTTGAAAATAATTCTCTGGTCCAAGGATAAAGGTGCTATATTGACTTTGGACGGACAGGAAGCTTACAAAATCGTATCCGGCGATGTCGTAACTGTTAAAAGATCCAGGCATGCGACAATGCTGGTTCTTTCTCCCTACCGCAGCTACGGTGAAATTCTGCGTTCCAAGCTCGGTTGGGGTGACTTACCTCCGGGAGCTGGAAAAAAGAAGAATGCTTAATGAATTGAGCATTAAAAATTTTGCCATCATTGATGAACTCCAGGTTTCGTTCGGCAAGGGATTGAATATTATTTCCGGCGAAACCGGCGCCGGTAAATCAATAATTATCGGTGCGGTAAGTCTTCTTCTGGGCGACAGAGCGACGACGGAAATAATCAGAACCCAGGCTGACACGGCTACTGTTGAAGCAGTCTTTGATATCTCTGCCAACAAGCTATTACGGGATAAAATTGCGACTATGGGTTTTCCTGACGAAGAAGAGTTGATCATTCGTCGGATTATTTCGCATACAGGTAAGAATAAAGCGTTCATCAACGGACAAATGGCGACGCTGAGTAATCTGGCTTCCGTCAGTGAATGGCTGATTAATATTTGCGGTCAGCGTGAACATCAGATAATTCTCAACGCCGAAAATCATATTAACATTCTGGATGAGTTCGGCCGGTGCCTGCCTGACAGATCAGCCTACGAAGAAATTTATAATCAGTACCGGCAGATCAGGGCGCAGATAGAGAAATTACAGGATTTGAGCAAAAGCCGTGAAGAGAAAACTGATCTGTTTAAATTTCAGTTGAAAGAGATTCAGGATATTAATCCCCAGCCGGCGGAAGACGCAGCGCTGGCCGATGAAAAAAAAGTTATCGCTAATTTTCAGAAATTGTCCGGTTGGGCAAATCATGCCTATGATTTGCTCTATGGAGAAACGGATTCCGCCATCGTTAAATTGAAGGAAGTGCAGAGCCAGATAAAAGAAATAAAAAAAATAGACGCCGGTTTCCAGCTTGCCGACAAGGATATTGATGAAAGCTTTATCACTTTGCAGGAAACAGCTCTGGCGCTGCGTGATTACGGTAAAAATCTTTTTTTTGATTCAGAGCGTTTGGCACTTATCGATGAACGCCTTGAAGTTCTAAACCGGCTTAAACGCAAACATGGCGGCTCTCTGGAAAATGTTCTGCGCCGGAAGCAGGAAATAGAAGAAGATTTGAACAAGGTTTCTTCGGTGGAGGAAGAGCTGGAAAAGCTAAACAGGGAAGAAGAAATAATAAAAAAGAATCTACGCCAAAAAGCGCTCGAACTTTCCAAAATCAGAAAACAGGCGGCGAATAAATTGCAGGAGGCGGTGGATAAAGAAATACACGAGCTGAATATGCCTTATGCTTCTTTCCATGTTAATTTTAATAAATGTGCCGCTGATAAAAACGTTGAATCATTCGAGCAAACGGGAGGAGACGAGATTGAATTTTACCTCACCGCGAATAAAGGCGAAGACGCAAAACCACTAAACAGTATTGCGTCTGGTGGTGAATTATCGCGGATAATTCTGGCTTTGAAAAATGTTTTGTCGCGCACCGGTTCCGTGGCATCAATTGTTTTTGATGAAGTGGATAATGGCATCGGAGGAGCCGTGGCTGAGATTGTCGGCCGGAAATTGAAAGCCGTCTCCGCCAATCATCAGGTTATCTGTATAACACATTTGCCCCAAATTGCCTGCTTTGGAGATAACCATCTGCATGTTTCCAAAAAGGTTACGAAGGGCAGGACGATAACATTTATAAAAGAACTTGATGGTGAACAGAAAGTGGAAGAAATCAGCCGCATGCTTGGTGGTGTGAATGTCACCGAAACAACACGGGAGCATGCCCGGGAAATGATAAAAGGATCTAAAGCATCTGGATTTTAATTTAGGAGATAAAAAATGCTGAGAAAAGCGCGCATCGATGATGTGAAAACTATTCACCGCCTGATAAATTTGTCGTCCGGAAAAGGCGAAATGCTGCCCCGTTCTCTAATGGATATTTATAATTCTTTGAGAGATTTTTTTGTTTATTATGATGAAGACAAATCACAGGTGACCGGTATTTGCGCCATGAATATCATATGGGAAAATCTAGCCGAAATTCGTTCACTCTATGTAGATGAAAATTATCGCAAAAGAGGTATCGGCCGGGAACTCGTGGAAGCATGTGTTTCCGAAACCATTACTTTGGGTCTTTTTAAAGTATTCACCCTTACTTACAAAAAGGATTTTTTTATTAGATTAGGGTTTAAGGAGATTGACAAGAATTTGCTGCCGGAAAAGATTTGGGCGGATTGTTTCCGCTGTTCCAAATATCCCGACTACTGCGACGAAGTGGCGATGATTGTGGAACTATGAAATACCCATTCAAAATTTCTCTGTTGTTGATCATGGTCGTTTTTTTAGGTGGCTGTCTGCGCGGTGTCCCGAAATATCCGGTAAAGCCTTCCGAGGTTTTTATTCCCGTTGCCGCCAAGGACATTGATTTTGCCGATGATCTTGATACGGATTCGCTGGAATTGGCTATTGAACGCAGTATTAATTATTATGAAAATGCCGGACGCAACAAAGTTTACCGTGTCGCAGACAGATTGATCAGCGCGCAACAATTAAAAGAAACACTTAAAACGTTTCAAATGATTTTGCGCAAGACGGGTAATAAAGCCGATTTAAACAAAATAATTGTCGCAGAATTTAATGTTTATCGTGTTGCCGGATCAGGCAGCTCTTCCGGCTCGCTTTTTACAGGCTATTACGAACCATTGCTGGAAGGTTCTCTTAAACGTACCGATAAATACAGGTATCCGCTTTATCGGGTACCGCCTGATTTAGTTAAAAAAGAAAGCCAGATTGGCCGGATGAATGACGGTAAATTCGTTCCCTATTACAACCGCCGCGAAATTGACGTTGAGAGGGTTTTACAGGGGAAAAATCTGGAACTTGTCTGGGTATCAGATCCTGTGGAGTTGTTTTCGCTGCACATACAGGGTTCCGGTAAAATTAAGCTGGAAGATGGTACTATTTTGACAGTTGGTTTTGCGCAGACCAATGGCAGACCTTTCCGCAGTGTAACTAAATTCATGCTGGAAAGCGGTAAAATAAACAGCAGCGAAGCCTCTTATCGTCATGAGTTTTTAAGAGGAAGAAGTGATCAGGAAATTTATGACGTACTGAGCCATAATGAAAGATACACGTTCTTCCGTTTTCTGGAAAAAGACCCTGTGGGTTCTTTAGGAGAATCAGTAACCCCGGACAGATCAATAGCGACCGATCCAGACTTTTTTCCGGAAGGAGCACTGGCATTTATCAGTTTGCGCAAACCGGTTTTCGACGCAGATGGCAATATTAAAGAAAGGGTAAACTTTTCGCGCTTTGTGCTCAGTCAGGATAAAGGTTCGGCAATAAAAGGTCCAGGCAGGGTGGATATTTTCTGCGGGTTTGGTATTGAAGCGGAAAACATGGCGGGGACTCTCAAGGAGAATGGGGAGTTGTATCTGTTGTTGAAGAAATAAATTCATTTTTGTATTTATATAAAACTTTCTTCCTCCTATCATGAATTCGTATATAGGATGTATAATAGTTATGTACTATTAACAGGAAGGCAGGTCAGATAAACGCTTGTATACATATTCACCATACTCATGTGCACACCGTTATGTAAAATGATAGAGGTGTGAAAGGGATAAAAGAGACGCTTTTTCTTTAAAGGCTTTTGTCCAACCAACTTTCATGGAGGTTAAAAGATGTGGGATGCTTCAAAGTGTGATTTTTGTGGTGATTGTCTGGTAAAGTGCCGTTATGTCGATTACGATAAGGACAAGGCCGTCAGCGAAATAAAACTTCTCATGGAGGGAAAAGCGGCTGATATATTGGACAAGTGCATTACCTGTAATGCATGCTTTCAATACTGCCCGACTGGCGCCGATCCAGCTAACCTAATCTACAAGATGCAGGAGAAGTTCGGGAGTCCGATCTCTGTGAGTTTTAAACCTTTTATTGATTCAGTGATAAAGACATTTGAACACGGTAGCAAGGACGTTCAGGTGATAGAAGGGGAGCCTGATAAGCCTGCCCTCTCCTTTGATTCCTTCCCGTTCACCCAGTTTCCGGACGGTACGCTTGAAAGCAGATTGTTCAAGGGCATGACCGTGGTTCGCGGAAGAAAGTATGTTTCTTTAGTCGGCATGGCCCATATGGGCGGAGCGAGCCTTGCGGAAAGATACGGTCGGAAGGTAATCGATGCATTTGCTGAACTGGACAAAGACATCGTTTATATTCATAATGAAGGATATATTCTGGCGCATGTCAAAGCCAGGGAGCTTGGTATAGATGTGCCCTTCAAGTATATGCACCTGTTCGAATATATGCGTGATTATCTTATGAACAATAAAATCGATATAATCAGGTTGAACAAAAAAGTCGCCTATCAGCCGAATTGTGCCATCCGGTGGTTACCGGAACAGGATGTCTGGCTTGATGAAATATTCGGGCTTATCGGAGTACAACGCGTTTCAAGAAAATATGAGGGCGTGAATGCCCTCTGCTGCGGCGGGCCGGCTCTCTTCGTAAACAGAGATCTCGCGATGAACATCCAGGGCGACAATATCAAGGACGCGATGGATAACCGTGCCGAGGCCCTGATAACGATCTGCCCCATGTGCGATACTGTGATGCGCGGCGAGACTTCAAAAGCCGGTTTGCCACAGATATTTATTACCGATCTGTGCCGTATGGCCCTAGGTGAGGTACCATGGCCTGTAAGCTAAAGTGTTAGTGTTTTTTGTCTTCAACAGGAGTTTTAAATTAAAGCGTATGTTACACAATTCATACTACCGAGTTTCTGTTAGTTTCCTCTACTGAAACTTAGTATGTGCAATAACAAGATAAGGCTTAATTAATTCAAATTGTAGCTGATGGTAGCTTACTTTTTTCCGAAAAAGTTCGCGCAGGTCTATGTAATTTTTTTTCGTTCACGCAAGAAACATCTAGGGTCTTCCGCCAGATAATCTCCGCTATAGGCCAGAGCGCGTCCGCGACAACCCCCGCATACTGTTTTATAGTTGCATTCACCGCAAGCGCCTTTTAAGAGTTTTTCCCTGTTGCGTAAATTCCGAAAAACTGTTGATTCATAGTAAATATTCTTGAAATCCATTTTTTTTACATTACCGGCGCTTACTTCCACAAATGGACATGGCCAGACATCGCCGTTGGCTTTAACGTAGACGAAACCTCGACCTGCTGCACATCCGTGAAAAACCTTGCCGGCAAGTTTCAGCATGAGGCCATCGCGGATACCGTTTTTCTCCAGCAGATGAGGCCAGTATTGAGGGCCGGCGACCGGTTCTATTATTGTATGAGCTGTTTTTTGTTTGAGCGCGATCAGTTCACTCAGGTATTGATTGGCAGATTTCTTTAATGTGGCCTTTTCAATTTTCTCTCCGCGACCGACAGCTACGAGCTGATACATCAGCATGATACCTGCACCGCAGTTATCAACGAAATCGATGAGTTCAGGTAAATCAGATATATTGTATTCCATTGCCGTAGTGTTGATTTGCAGAAGAATGCCTGCTTTTTTAGTGGCTTCAATAGCGCGAAGCGCCAGATCGAATGCTCCCGGTTTGTTGCGGACCATGTCGTGAATATCAGGATTGGCTGCGTCAATACTGATGGCATTACAGACGACGCCATGATCTTTCAGTTTAAAGGCCATTTCTTCATTGATTAAGGTGCCGTTTGTGGCGATAATATTGGCCAGCCCCGCCTTTTGAGAGTGTCTGAGCAATTCAAAGATGTCCGGTCTCACCAGTGGCTCTCCGCCGGTATAAACCAGAGTACGGAATTCGCTGACGGAGGCGATCATGTCAATGAGCCTTTTGCCTTCATCGGTAGTAAGTTCGTCGGGTTCGGCATTACCGCTAATGGCGTGGCAATGAATGCATCTCAGGTTGCATGCTCCGGTTACTTCCCAGGCAGGATGCCCCGGATATCCGATGCAACCCATACCCCAGGAACCGTTGGCCACAGGTATAGTTCGAAAGCCGTATTTCAATACCCAGCCGGGGAAATTCTGCCAGCCGTTCAGATATCCCATAAGCATGGAACTGCCCAGTTGTTTAAACAACAAAGAAGGGGGATTATAAAATGATTTAACTTTGTTTTTAGTCTTCATAGTTTAAGTTTTAAATGTATACCAGAATATAAACAAGGGACGTTCCCAGATTGACTGCTATATTCAAGCCACATAATTTCTCCAGCATTTTCTTGTCTTCATACTTGCCGCGTAGCATCATCACAACAATAAATAAAGAAATAGTTAATACAGGCAGGTAGAGATAGACAATCTTAAAAGCAATTCCGAAGAATGGTGAGGCAATCACTGCCGCGGAGGCCAGTAAAGAAAAGGCGACATATAGAAATTCCCCGTTTTTCTTTCCAATACGATAAAGCAGGTTTTTTTTGCCGGTAGATTTGTCGGCTTCATAGTCAGGATACTCATTAAGAAAAATGACATTAAAAATTGTAAGGGCTATAGGAATTGTCATCCAATGAACAACGGGATGGATAACGCCTGTCTGTATATAGTAGGATGAGGCTACAGGAAGCCAGCCATAGCAGAATCCGATGAAAATTTCACCAACTCCCCTCTGCACCAGCCTGACCGGTTTTGTGGAATAAAAAAATCCCGGGAAAGCGCCCAGGCAGCCCAAAAGCAAAGTATAGGGACCTGTTTTCAAAACAAATTGCAGAATAACGCCTATTATACCGGCAAGGATCAGAGTGACAATACTTGTCCAAAACGGGACCTTAGGTGATATTTTCCCATGGGGAAGAATGCGGGTGCCACCGGCAAATTGATTATCATGCAAACGGTTGGAAATAACATCTCCCTGATAATCGAAGTATTCACCGGAATGGTAAGTGGATAACATAATCAAAATGACCCCGGAAACTCCTAGAAGAAAAATTTCAAGACTGAAGACGGAATTGATTTTGTATGCCAGAAGTGTTCCCAGTATAAAAGGAAGGATACCAACTGTGTGAAAAGGAGGTCGGGACAGGACAAACCATGTCTTTATTTTCTCTATATTGGAATTTTGCATAAAACACCTGAATTCATTGCGACGGGTCTTAACATAAAGGTCTTTTTTTGTAAAGAAGCGCGAGTCTGACTCGTGTACAGTAGATTTCCTGGTTAATAAAGTTATTCCTGTAATGAGCATAATCAATTAAGCAAGTCCTTCAACGATTGAAATATTAACAGGAAAAAATCATTTTTCCCTTGATTGTTAATTTTAGTTGTGTTAGTTCTTCCGCTAATTTAAGAAGAAAAACAATTATCCAAACAAATAAGCAAGCAGGGTTGAGCAGGAAGTATCAAATTTACTTTGGATGGACGCTCAGGAAGTTTGTGCTTCTTTGATGAAATTGATAAAGGTGTTTCGCCGGGTTGAATGTTAGAAACTTTGGAGATGGCCGCAAAAACGGTTAATAATAAAAACAGGAATTTGACTTTATGAAAGGGGGATTTTAGAAAATGACGAAGGCAGAATTAGTCGGGGTTATAGCAAAATCGGCAGGTGTCACCAAAGACAAAGCGGCAAAAGCACTGGAAGCATACGAAGTAGCAGTTGCCAAAGAGCTTAAGAAAAGCGGTAAACTTATCCTCGTAGGATTTGGTACGTTCTCGGTAGTGAAGAGGAAGGCGAGAATAGGCAGGAATCCTCAGACCGGAAAAGCCATTAAGATTCCCGCAAAGAAAGTCGTAAAATTTAAGGCAGGCAAGGATCTGGCCAATAAAGTAAAATAATAAATTATTCAGTTACAGTACAGCTAAGGCCTCCGCATTTTCAGCTTAATATCCGGAGGCCTTAGTGCATTTATCCTGAAAAATATTTACAAGGAGTTTTGTTTTGGCACTAAAAAGAATTCTCAGTGGAATGAGACCGACAGGAAAACTGCATCTGGGCAATCTGCATGGAGCTTTGCAAAATTGGATTGAATTGCAGGAAAGCGGCAATTACGATTGTTTTTATTTTGTTGCTGATTGGCATGCGATTACCAGTGAATACAGTTCCACTGAAGGTATCAAGGATAACCTCGTCAGTATGGTGATAGACTGGCTCAGCGCCGGTTTGGACCCGCAAAAGAGCACGCTTTTTGTTCAATCAGCAGTTAAGGAACATGCTGAATTGTTTTTGCTGCTTTCGATGATTACTCCACTGGCCTGGCTGGAAAGAAATCCAACTTACAAGGAAATGAAATCGGAACTGTCCAACAAGGATTTATCCACTTTCGGTTTTCTGGGTTATCCTGTGCTGCAGGCCGCCGATATTATCATGTATAAAGCCTACGGCGTGCCTGTCGGTATTGATCAGCTTCCCCACGTTGAATTGACCCGTGAAATAGCCCGCCGTTTTAATTTTCTCTATAAAGAAATATTCCCTGTTCCGGAACCGCTTTTAACCAGCGTGCCCAAACTGCTGGGAATTGACGGGAGAAAGATGAGCAAATCCTACGATAATTCTATTTACATCAGCGACCGGGGAAAGACGCTGCTGCATAAAATTAGTTCCATGTTTACCGATCCTCAGCGGATGAGGAAGAGTGATTCCGGAAATCCTGAAATATGCAATGTTTTCACTTTTCACGGGTTGTATTCTTCGCCGGAAAAAGTCAAAGAGATTGATGTTGAATGCCGGAAAGCTGGAATTGGGTGCACGGACTGCAAAAAGATGCTGGCCAAGCAGATAGCCGAAAAACTTAATCCCGTTCATGAACGTATGGATTACTACATAAGTCATATGAATGAAATTAACGCAATCATAGAAGAGGGAAACAAGAAAGCGAGAAAAATAGCACAGCAGACGATGAGTGAAGTGCGTGCCGCAGTTAATATATAATATTATGGATAATGAACAAATATCAAATTATGCTGTTAAACTGGACATCTTTGAAGGTCCGCTGGACCTTCTTTTGTATTTGATAAAGAAAAATGAGATCGATATCTATAATATCCCGATAGCGCTGGTTACCGAGCAATATCTTCAATACCTGAAAATTATCAAAGAGCTTAATCTCGATCTGGCCGGAGAATATCTGGTCATGGCTGCAACGCTTATTCATATTAAATCCAGGATGCTCCTGCCTCCGCCTGATGAACCGGAAGAAGAAGAGGAAGATCCCCGCGCCGAACTGGTCAGGCAGCTTCTTGAACATAAGACATTTAAGGAAGCCGCAGAAAATTTAAAAGAAAGACCGCTCCTGGAGAGAGATGTGTTTACCCGGGCGGCACTCCTGCCGGAAGAAGCTGAAAAGACAACCACGGAGGAAGAAGAGCTCATCGAAGTAAGCGTTTTCGAGCTTATAGAGGCTTTTCATCGTGTTGTTTCGCAACTGGATAGAAAGGAACTTTTGGAAATTGATTTGGAAAAACTGTCTCTTACTGATATAATCAACGAAATAATGGATCAGTTATCCGTAACAAAAAGCTCGACTTTTGAAGATTTGCTCCAAGGGAAAAGAGATCGCCGGCGCATCATCTATACTTTTTTGGCTATACTGGAATTAATTAAGTTGAGAATGATTAAAGCTTATCAAACTTCAATTTTTGGAGTTATCCGGATATTCCCGGCCGTGGAGTCATAAATGGAAAAAATTAAAGCAATAATCGAAGCACTGATTTTCGCTTCCGATACGCCGTTGGCGCCTGAAAAAATTCGTGTTGTTTTTCCGGAAGTGGAAAAAAAGGAAATTAAAGAAATCATCGACCAGATTGTATCGGAATATAATGAACGGAATGGGGGTATTTTTTTGCAGGAAGTTGCCGGCGGTTTTCAGTTCCGAACCAATCCTGAGCTTGGCCAGTGGATTAAGAAGTTAAAAAGCACAAAGCCTCATTCCTTATCTCCGCAGGCGATGGAAACGCTCGCAATCGTCGCTTATAAGCAGCCCATTGTTAAATCCGAAATCGAAAGCATTCGCGGAGTAGATGTAGGAGGTCCGCTCAAGAGCCTCTTGGATAAAAAGCTTGTGCGCATTGTCGGACGCAAGGACGTGCCCGGCAAGCCCATTATCTACGGGACGACCAGAAGATTTCTGGAAGTGTTCAATCTGAAAGATCTCCTTGATTTGCCGAATTTGCGGGAATTAAAAGAACTCAACCAGCAGCAGGAAATTGAAGATCAGGGAATCGAAGGTCAGGAAATCACAGAGCGGGAAATTTTGGAAGAGGGAATTGTAAATCATGAAGTCGTAGAGCAGAAAATAGCGGAACAGGAAATCGCAGAAATAGAAATAGAAATCGAAGATATTCCTGATTTATGAAAGAACGTATACAAAAAATTATTGCGGCTGCCGGTATTGACTCGCGGCGCCATGCTGAAAAGCTGATAACTGAAGGGCGTGTCAGCGTTAATAATATCGTGATCACCAGACTTGGAGAGAAGGCTGATGCCGAAAAAGATATTATTCGAATTGACGGCAAAACAATCTCTTTAGGAAAAACGAAATATTATATTGCTTTGAATAAACCGGCCGGATTTGTTACCACCCTTCATGATCCTCAGAACCGGCCGACGGTTGTGGATTTACTAAGTGATATGCCGGAAAGGGTTTATCCGGTAGGAAGGCTTGATTATGATTCGAAGGGACTTTTACTTTTGACTAATGACGGTGACTTTGCTCAAAAAGTCCAGCATCCCCGTTTTCAGAAACCAAAAGTATATAGAGTAAAAATTCAAGGACACTTGTCCAGAGAGGAGTTAAAACTGTTGGGTAAAGGAATTAAGTTGCCCGATGGTGTTTTTAAACCGGAAAATTTAAAAGTAGAAAAAATTAATGATCGAAGCTGTTGGTTGCAACTTACGCTAAGAGAGGGGAAAAATAGGATCATCAGGAGAGGATTTGAAACTGCCGGTCATCGTGTAGCTCTTTTGGTGCGGGAAGCTATCGGAGGTCTGAAATTAGGCAATTTAAAGGAAGGCGACTGGCGGCATTTGAACAAAAAAGAAATAGACCAACTGCTGGATAATGTATCAAACGAAAATAGTTAAAAATTTCTTGACATTCGCTAAAAAATAAATAATAAGGTCTAACATAGAGAAAATAAACATATATTATTCATCTAGCGGTTCATTGTTGTAAATAGTATTAAGGAGGGGCTATGAATAAATCCGGTCTTATTGAAACTTTAAGCAGTAAGTTAAACTTGACGGAAAAAAAGGCAATTGACGTTGTTAATCTTATTTTTAAAGGTTTCACCGATGAATTGAAAAAAAATGGACGTATCGAGATCAGGGGCTTTGGCAGCTTTGTGGTAAAGAAATACGGATCATACACGGGAAGAAATCCTAAAACCGGCACTAAGATACAGGTTGAACCTAAAAAATTACCCTTCTTTAAAGTAGGCAAAGAACTTAAAGTGCGAGTTGATAAAAAGAAATAACCCCCCCTGTTTTTATAAATAAAAAGGAGGCTTGATCTAAGCCCCCTTTTTTTATTGATTGTTACTTTTAAGTTATACTATCTTAAATTGGCATTCACAAAATCCCAGTTAATCAAATTTTGAATCACAGCGGCAAGATAATCAGGCCTCCGGTTCTGATAATCCAGATAATAGGCGTGTTCCCATACATCAATGGTCAGGAGTGCTTTCTGACCGTGGGCAAGAGGTGTATCGGCATTCGCTGTCTTTGTTATTTTTAACTGATCTCCTTCCAGAACCAGCCATGCCCAGCCGCTGCCGAACTGAGTAGCTCCGGCATTTTTCAATTCTTCAGCAAATTTATCATAATTACCCCATACGGCGTTAATCTTTGCCGCGATTGCACCGGTAGCAACTCCTCCTGCTTTCTTCAGACATTGCCAGTAAAAGGAATGGTTCCATATCTGGGCAGCATTGTTGAAGATGCCGGCTTTGGCCGGGTCTTTAGCGGCAATTTTAATAATTTCTTCCAACGATTTTTGTTCAAGATCGGTTCCGGCGATTAATTTGTTTAAATTATCCACATAAGCTTTGTGATGCTTGCCATAATGAAAATCCAGGGTATTGGCAGTGATAAAAGGCGCTAATGCATCTTTCCCATAGGGGAGTTCCGGTAATGATATGGCCATAGTTGTTCTCCTTTCTGTGTTCTTTTAATGTCAAATTGTTCTTTTTATAATAGGTCGATTTTTTAGTTTGTCAAACTTAGATTGCATCTTTTTTAATTAATATTTGCAACTTTATCAATATGACTCATTTTATATTTAAGCCAGTTGATATGAATAAAGGTAAAGACAGCGAAAATCAATGATGGAAGAGCAACTTCCCGGCTGAATAAAATAAGGGCAATGCCACCGGCTAATCCGCAGTCTTTCATGGTGCCCATAAGCAGAAAAGAGTTAATCTTATTTTCATTACTATGGAAATAAAGTCCGATTTTTCTGATCGTAAAGGAGAAGATAAAAGTGCTGACAAGAGCAATGAAAGCGATAACAAAAAGATCGGAAGACCATCGCATCAGAAGATTTCTGCCACTTGCCGTTATAGTGTAAAATACTACGAAGTAACAATAATCTATAATTGTTTCTTTGGATGGTTCAATTATTTTATCCCATCCTTTATCAATAACGAATCTGGATAGGATGAGTGGCAGTAAAATCAATCCCAGGACTATTACAATTATGTTCCAGTAGTTCGGAATTATATATTTTAGGAATCCCAAGCCTATTAACGGTATAATCAGCAGAGCGCCTAAATAAGCCCCGGCCAGGCTGGTAAAGACGGATTTATTTTCAATGCGCGATAAATTGCCCAAAAGAATTATGTCTAACGAAGGTGGCATGGCGGCGATTAATATCATGCCTATCCAAAACTCCTGTTTTTGGATCAAAAAAATACTGGTCAAAATTATAAAATTACCCAAAACAAGATAATTCATAATATTGCCTCGAATGGAAGCGGATAAAAGCGGGCCGGGGTGGCGGAAGAAACCGCGGGGAAATCTCAGCAGGGTAATGGATAAAATTATAATCAATGCGGGAAAGATCAGTGTTTTGCCGATGACGAATCCCTGGGGCAGGGCTATACCGCAAATCAGAGCCAGCAAAAAAATTAAGTTGGAGCGGTAAAAAAGATTAGTAGAAAGAACCATTTTGTTTTACCCCGTTAGAACATCTCATTGCTTGCATTCGTGAAAAGCCTTGCTTCTATTTGGAGTCGTCCCGCTAAATGGTCAGAATCCTTCTAACGGGGCAAAGGCCAGATTTTTTTAGCTCCGGAAATAAGCAAGAGAAACCCGATGTTAAAAATAACTATAGTTCCTCCCGCCGGTAAATTCAACAAAAAAGCGAGAACAATGCCGCAAATTACTGATAAAATAGAAAAACAAGCGGCGGCTATAATAGTTTTTTTGAAGTTCATGGATAGCTGCAAAGCAGTTAGAGGCGGTAAAATCAGCATAGCTGAAACGAGCATAATGCCTGCTACTTTCATGGCTAAAACTGCTGCGACTGCCGTCAATAGAAAGAGAAGCACATTGATTCTTTTTGTCTTGATGCCCATTGTCTGGGCCAGCTCTTCGTCAAAAGTAATTGCAAAAAAATCATTATAAAAAATAACTACCGTGGCTACTGTGGTTAAAAAAACAATAAATGAAAGCCAGAGTTCAGTTTGTGTTACGGTTAGAATATTGCCGAAAAGATAACTGAATAAATCAAGATTGTAACCGCCGGATAGTCCGGCCAGAATAATACCTGTAGCGATTCCGAGTGAAGAGACGATGCCGATAGCCGCGTCTCCGTGGATGCGCCGGGAATGAGTCAGTTTGAGAATGGCCAGCGATGAAAGCATCACCAGGGGCAGGGCGGCCAAAGTAATATAGGCAGGACTGACTCCGATCAGCATTACAACTGCGACACTGCCAAAGGTAATATGAGCAAGTCCATCGCCAATCAGGGAGAAACGACGTAAGACAAGAAAAACTCCCAGTATGGAAGAAATGGCAGCGATCAGCATACCCGCCAAAATGGCGCGTTGAACAAATTCATAATTAAGTATATCGACTAAACCCATCAAACGTTGTTCTCCGTTTTGTCGTGCTGATGACAGATCATATGCTGACTGGTCGATCCAAAAAATCCGGCCATATCAGGTGAAGTACAAAAATCTTCAAATGTTCCGTAAAAGATTACTTTTTTGTCAAGATAAAGAAGATTACGGGCGTACTTCCCGATAATGCCTGTGTCATGAGTAACAAGAATAATAGTGGTATCATAGGTGCGGTTCATTTCGCTGGTCAATGAATAGAAAATTTCTCTTGTTTCCGGATCAAGAGCTGTTGTTGGTTCATCGAAAATGAGTAAATCCGGTTGACTGATTAAAGCTCGCGCTAAAATTGTGCGCTGCTGTTCGCCATAAGAGAGTTCACCGATCAGACGGTTGGCAAGGTGCGCGATTCCCATCATTTCCAGAGTGCGCTTTAAAGCTATAGCATTTCTTTTTTTCATGCCCAATTGAACTATTTCTTCTACTGTACCGGGGAAGTGATTATTCAAGGAGCTTATTCGTTGAGGCAGATAACCGATTCTATCCCACTGGTGGAAAAAAATTAAAGGTTGACCAAAAATATTAATGTTTCCCTTTTGCGGCTTCAGGATGCCCAGAATATTTTTAATCAGCGTACTTTTGCCGGATCCGTTGGGCCCGGCAACGCCCAGATAATCGCCTCTTTTTACGGTAAAGGAAATATTACTGATAGCTTCCAGGCCGTTGTAGCAGAAGGTCAAATTATCAACGTTGATGACGTTCATGGGCATCGCATTCCTTTTTTTAAACTAGTCAGATTTGTTTCCATCAATGAAATAAAAGATGCACCGTTTTTAATATCCTCTTTACTTAAGTCATGCCCGTTATTGAGCTTCAGTAAACCGGCTCCTGTTTCTGCGGCAATCATTTGGGCCAGGCGGGGACTGATCATGTCCTCATAATAAATATAAGGAACTTTCTGGCTCTTTACTTGTTCGATCAAAGCAATCGTCTTTTGCGGCGAAGGTTCGGCATCCGCTGATATGTTATAAGCAGCAACATATTTTATATTATACCTTTTAGCCAGATAAGCGAACGCCCAGTGACCGGCGTGCAAGATTATTTTTGTTTTGCAACCGTTTAATTCTGTACGATATCGTTGGTCCAGGGCGGTTAGCTTAAGCTTGTAATCACGAGCATTTCTTAAGTAATAATCACTGTTGCGAGAATCCTTTTTAATAAATGTGGCGGCAATGTTATCAACCATTTTCTGTGCGTTATCCAGGTCCAGCCAGAGATGCGGGTCAAATTTGGAAATATGATTCCCATGATCTCCATGAACTCCATCCTCTTCATTGAACGGCAGCAAGACAGTTCCGGCTCCGGTCTCTACGGCCAGCATATTGGTATTTTTTTCGGCGGCATTGATGATTTTATATGCCCACTGTTCCATTTCAAAGTTGGTGAAAAGGAAAACATCAGCTTTGCTGACTTTTTTTATATCTTCAGGCTTTAATTCGTAATGGTGCGCATCTATTCCCGGCGGTAAAAGCATGATTGCTTTTATCTTGTCCCCGCCGATATTGCGCGCAAAATCGTAGATGGGGAAAATTGTGGCAATTACCCGTAGTTTTTTATCTTCCCTGTCTGATTCCTTTGCCGGTTGGCAGGAGGACAGAAGTAAAGATAACAAAAGGATAAAGATAAGAGATATTTTTCTTAGAGACATGATAAATTTCCCTATTTATACAATGATATTTTTGTTTTTGCTGACGTAAGGCAATCGCTGCAAAGGCCGGATATATTAATTTCGATGTGATCAATGCTGTAATCATCTTTAGATAAAATCAGCTCCATCAATGTTGGCTTTCTTTTTCAGCGACTGGCGAATAGTGCTTACATTAAGCGGCTTTGTTGCTTTGAATAAAATATTCAAAACAGCAATACGCTGTGAAGTTTTTGAGATGCCGGCGCTTTGCAAAGTAAGCAGGGCATTTTTATGCTTTGAATTTATAACCATGCCGAACCATTATCAAAAATGCAACCGGGTTGCAACAATTATAAGCATGGTCATGACAGACAATATAAAAATAACATTGACTAATCAAATTCATACTAATTTAGAAGGCGACCAAGACGAATTACCACGTATAATAGATTTCGCCCGGCAGCTAGGCAATTTTTACCCCAAACACATTGAGAAGGAAGACAAGCACTTCTTCTATCCCTGTCAGGAATATTTTGACAAAGATGAACAAGCCAAAATGCTTGCCGAATTCTGGGAATTCGACCGCAAAATGATTCACGAGAAATATAATAAAGTTTATGACGAATACTCCGGGCTAAGCCTTTAGTAATTCCAGCCCCAGAATCCAAATGCCAGCATATTCATAATTATCGGCACGGCGTATATGATCGCCACTGTTGTTAGTTTGGCCTTCATTGATTTCAGGCTGATAACTAAAATAGTGAAACAGAAGAAGTGGAAATAGCTGAAAAGGAAAATATAAATTCAGACTTCCTGATCTCGACGGAAATAGCGGAGGC
>JQOA01000258.1 GCA_000753945.1 Smithella sp. D17
AATTCAGGATGAGTCTTGTAAAGTAGTAAAATAATGGCGGAGTAATTAACAAAAGCAAAAGCAGACAGAAAAAGAAACTGCCGGATTCTCAACCTGAAAAATCCGAACACAAGCACAACCATATAAACAAGAAGAACCCCGCTTCTGGCCTCATAGGCGTAATACACAACCACCATAATCCAGAAGGTGGCTATCACCATCTGAAGAAGGGTCAGGCTCGGATCTTTAAAACTTTTGTTTAATCCGGTTCTGAATATTACATACAGCAGGACATTTAAGACAAAACTTGCTGAAACGCCGGCCACCAGAATTATTAACGGAAAAGTTGTCAGTTCCAGTGAGTAGGCGATGAAGCAAATAACACTCCATATTAAATAAGCGCCGAAGGCCATGAGAAAGCGTTTGATTCTCAAAGTCTGATCGAAATCTTTTTTGGGGAACAAACCAAACACGGATAATATCCTTAAGTAGAATCGAAAAATCAGCTATGATGATTTGCCATCATATACGTACATTTAAATTCGTCAAGTAAAGATTTTTGAGCATAAAAAAGCACCCCGGCGTGATTTCTCACACACGGAGTGCTCATTGTTTTTAGTTTTCGACAAAAACTAGATAGCTCTGACGTTTGTTGCTTCCTGGCCTTTTTTGCCCTGAGCAACATCAAAACTTACGCGCTGGCCTTCATTTAACGTCTTGAAACCGTCGCCCTGAATCGAACTGAAATGTACAAATACATCGCCGCCCTCTTCATTCTCGATGAAGCCGAAGCCCTTGCTTTCGTTGAACCACTTTACTTTACCTTCTGACATAATGCTTATCCTCCTTTCATAAATTTTTAAAAGTCGAACCAGCACCGTGACAGAACTAAAAAAGCCACCAAGACTCTAAAGTACTGGTGGCTAACCTATGTGCTTCAAAATGTCTAAATTCAACTCTTTCCTTCGCATCTTTATTTCTAAATATCCGAAGTTGACGCTATACTATGGCAATAGCGGATAATAGTCAAGGTTTATTTGCCAAGATATTGGTTTTTAAGAAAAACATTGATAAGATATATCCGGCTTCCTCATATAAAGCAGGACGTTACAGTGTTTATGCTTTTGAAGAATATATTTTTATATTTAAGATAAAGAAAGCTTTTTATCAATTCTATCGGGGAATATTATGGGGGGGGGGATTGATCAGACTGCAAGCCACAAGAAATGATTCAACTTCTTTAAAAACATTGCCGGCGATTTTACCACGAACAATTCCATGCATATTATAATTAATCCAGGCGAAATATTTTTTTTTCGTTCCCAGAAGATTAAATATCGCGGGACCACTTTGCGGCGCTACTTTCGGATCATTTTTTGCCTGAATCACCAGCGCCGGAATATTAATATCAGGAAGCGATTTGCGTACTTTTCTCATCAATTTTTTTACCTGAACAAAGGCGCTGACCGGACAGAGAAGATAGTTGATGTGAGGATTATCCGCATTGTTTTTCATAAACTCCACCGCAAGATTACCCATGCCAAAATGATTACAAAAATGATTAAACGCGTTTAAAGCTTCAGCAAACCTCGATGAAAAGCTTTTAAATTTCAACGGCGCGCTGACAGCAATCACTGCTTCAAAATCACGGGGTTTCATAATAACGGATTGCAAAGCAAGACCTGCTCCGGTGGAAAAACCGGCTATTAGAATTTTTTTACAACATTTTTTCAGAATAGCGTGGCCGCTATCAACCGAATTAAGCCAGTCATGATAGTTGCGATGGGAGAGATCTTTGGAGGAGGTCCCGTGACCTGAAAGTCTGGGAGCATATACAGTCAAACCTTTTTCGTGCAGAAACTGCGCCCACTCCTTTACTTCCTCCGGCGCGGCCATCAGCCCGTGAATAAGGAGAACACCGGTATCAGACCCGGGAGAGCGCAACAGAAACGGCATCCCGATCTCCTGAGGTTTGCTCTCCCCCGCGGAATAATTATTTTTATACTCTCTTATAAATAACTCCGACTCGGCTGCCAGAAGCATATCCATCGACTTGCCGGTTTTTGTGGAATCAAGTGTTGCGTTCATTATTTAACTGAGATGGGAATAAACTCCGTAAATCATGGCGTAATGGAGCACTCCGCCAATCAGGACCATGATATGAAAGAGTTCATGGAAACTGAAAATACCCGGAATCATTTTTGGTTTTTTGATGGCGTAAATAATACCCCCTATTGTAAAAGCGGCGGCGCCGGAAAGCATCAGGACACTTTGAGAGATGGACATATTGGAAAGCATCTGTTTGATGGTGAAAATCCCTGACCAGCCCATGAATAGATATATGACCGCGTATAGTGTTCGGGGAGCTCTCGGGAAAAAAATCTGGGAAATTAATCCGACACCTACGAGACTCCACTGAAAAGCAATCATTGACCATTTGTATGGCCCGTCCAGGTAAAAATAACATACCGGAGTAAAAGTTCCCGCAATCATGAAAAATATTGCCAGGCGATCCATTCTTCTCCAGAACGACAACTCGTTTTCTTTCTTTTTGAAGGCATGATACAGAGAACTTGCTGAAAAAAGAAAAACAACAGAAATTCCATATATAAGAGCAGTAACCAGACCGGAGGCCGAGTAGTCTGCGACCAGTACTAAAAATACAGTGCCAACTAACGCCGCGACAGCGCCAGCCAGATGAGAATAGAAGTTAAATGATTCCTGTTTTCTTATAGGCATGGTTATTCCTTTTTATCTTTAATTGTTATTTGCCATCGAGGGGATTATTATGGATGCGATAGAAGGAATGCCATAACTTTACCCGATCAAGCAGTTTCTAGCACATTTTAACTCAGAATTCTTTATTTTTTATTTATGTCAATGGTATTATACATTTGGCACTTGTCCGAACCCATTTCACAATCTCCTTTTTATCACTTGCCAGCACCAAGGCAGATCTTTTTTTACTTTGACGTTGGGATTAATTTGTTATAAAAATTTTGAGACGGGGGGCCTTTATGATTGTTACTGTTGTAAATGTTGTTGTTAAACCGGAAAATATTGAGCAGTTTATTGAAGCAACGATAGAGAATCATCAAAATTCAACCAAAGAAAAAGGGAATCTCCGGTTTGATTTCTTACAGCACCGGGATAACCCTTCGGCATTTACTTTGTACGAAGCATATGAATCCGACGAGGTTGCTGCCGCGCATAAAAAAACAGCTCATTATTTAAAGTGGCGTGATGCCGTTGAGTCCTGGATGGCTAAGCCGCGCGAAGGAATCGCCCATAATGTTTTGGCACCTCTGGGAAAATCTGCATGGAATCGATAAGCGCGTTGAACATTGCGGGGCTGCCCAAAATATATTTTGGCGCAGGTAAATTTCCCGAACTTCATACAATAATCCCTTCTTTTGGTCGTAATGTGCTGATTCTTACCGGCGGTGAATCGCTGAAAAAGTCCGGCCGATTCAAGGCGCTGGCCCTGCAGCTTAATCAGGCTCAAGTCAAATACAAGGTCGTGTCTGTTTGGGAGGAACCCACAACAGAACGTATCGATGCCATTGCCTCTGAATTTCGGAAGATGCCGGTCGAGGTTGTTGTCGCCATCGGTGGCGGCAGTGTCATTGATTTTGGTAAAGCCGTTTCCGCCATGCTCGTCGCGGATGGCTCTGTGAAAAATTATCTGGAAGGTGTCGGAACAAAAAAACCATCCGGCACAAAAGTTCCGTTTATTGCCGTTCCGACAACCGCCGGCACGGGAAGTGAAGTGACAAAAAATGCCGTCGTCTGCGACCGTAAAGAAGGTTACAAAAAATCTCTCCGGCATGATGCCTATACACCTGATGTCGCCCTCGTCGATCCCGAACTGACACTGACCCTGCCCCGGCATATTACCATCGCCTGCGGACTGGATGCCGTCTCGCAATTGATCGAAGCTTACACCTCAATAAATGTGGACGTTTCTACCGATTCACTGGCCTTAAAGGCGCTTTGGGGAGCATCAGAAAGTCTGCTTCCTCTTGCTCTCGGGCAAAGCAATGATATCTCTCTGCGTTCGAAAATGTCCTATGCAGCATTGGTTTCGGGAATCAGATTCAGCCGATCCGGGCTTGGCGCTGTACACGGTATTGCCGGACCCGTGGGCGGACTCTTTCCGGTACCGCACGGCATAGCCTGCGGAAAGCTCCTGTTTCCGGTAATGACTTTTGTGATAAAAAAAATTGTTGATGAAAAGAATATTACCGCCCAAAAGCGCTTTGCTGATATCGGAAAAATATTCACCGGTGAAGCAGGTGGTGACGATATCTTTTATTGCAAACAATTCCTAAGCACTCTGGACAAATGGACACGAACGCTGAAGCTCCCGCAGTTCTCCCGTTTCGGCATGACGGCCGCTCATATGGAAAAAGCCATTGCCCTGGCAGATAGTAAAAACAGCCCGGCCATTCTTTCCAAAGAAGAAATGAAAGTCATTCTGGAAGTCGTGCGGTAAGAAATATTACTTCCTTGATTTAACCTAATGGACACCATGGCTCGCCGGAGTAACATCCCGCGTATGCGGGACGGGACTGACAAGCGGTCAAGGGAAACTGAACACTGCACAAATTTGTTTCCATGGACAGCGGGTTTTACAAAATTCCAGCGGTGCCTTTTCCCTGATGAGTGCAATCAGCGCCCTTAGCGTTATCTCTTCCCCGTAAAAAATACCTAGCCCTTTTAGTACTTTCGCATCCCATTTTTTGACTTCTTCTTCATTGCCGAAAGGGTTCTCGCAACGTTTATCTTGACATACATGACAGCTCTTTCTATACTCACTTAAACAAAAAGATACCATTATTTTACGTAAGTGAAAGCGGAACTATCCCGCCGTTAAAATGGAGAAGATTTTTATGAGTGATAAACGGTTCGTTGGAACTTGGAAACTGAAATCCGTGATGAAAAAATCATCGGCAGGTACTGTAAGCAAACCCTTTGCGGATTATCCCCTCGGATACATATCCTATATGCCAGACGGTTTCATGCATGCAATCCTGATGAAGTCTGAAAGGAATCCTATCGGTGTGCCCCCGGAAGAGCTCATCGATGCCGCAAGCACGAAAAAGTTGTTTATATCCTGGCGATATATAAAGGCAGGCATAAGGTACTTAAAAGCAATGACATCTTTTGTGTCTTATTGCGGCACTTACGAAATTCGCGAGGACACTGTTGTGCACAGGGCAAAAGCCGCTACGATTCCCGACTGGATTGGAACTGATCTTTCACGCAAGTTTGTCTTTGGCGAAAATACGCTTACTCTTACGGCCCATGATAATGCGGGAAATGTCATGGACCTGATCTGGGAGCGTGTTTTATGAAACAAAACAAGTTTAAAGAGACTTGATTATGAAAAGATGTCCTCATTGCCGGGAAAGGTTTCAGGATAATGTTTCTGCATGTCTTTACTGCGATGGACCACTTGAAACAATAGAGCCGCTTCGAAAAAAACTCCTGTTAAACAGAATAAAAAAGAACAAAGTGACACAAAAGCAGGGGAAAAGTGGAAGGAGTTCTGTATTCCGATCATAACAACTATTATAATCGTCGGCATTCTATTTACGATTTCACAAATAAAATACTTCAACAAAGACAAGGAACAAGTTACGGAAATTAAGTCAATGCAGATTGATGCGCATGATGCTTCAACATCGGTACATTCTTCAATATCAGAACCTGCATCATCGCCAGACCCTCTTAAGACGCTTACTACCGCCATTAATTTGTACAATAATGCCTTCGCTTTTTCATTCCCAATTCTCCGCGGTCAACGTACTTTTTCAACAGATCGGCGCTTTGCTGCGCGCTGATTTCAAGCCGGTAAAGGAAAAAGAATTGGAAAATATAGAAAACGCCCTCAAATCAAGAAGAAAAGACACAACGATGACCATTAGAGTGAATAGCGAAGATATTGAAAAAATTAAGAGCAAAGCAAAAAAATTGGGAATTAAATACCAATCTTATATTACAGAAATTATACATCAGGTCGCTCAATAATTAATTCTAATGAATAGATATTTATAATGCCGCGGATGAACTGGGACGGAAATTCGGCAAGCACACTTTGCATCCGGGCAGTTCTCATCTTATAGAAAACCTGGGCAAAGGACGTCGCGGCAATCCCACCGTTCGCGAACAAACTCAGCTTAAAGGCGAAACACGCCGTCGCCACTTAGGATTGCCCCTGCTGCATCTAAAAGCCGAATAGTATTGTATTATACCGCTTAAATATTATGATGTACGCGTAAACCAGTCTTTAAAAACACCTGACGTGGAAATAGAACATTTCCGTTATTTTATTTTTAAAATATTTATTATCAGAATAATGTTTTTTACGGCATCATCCGGTGGCATACCGCTCTCTTCAAGTTTTCCGATTGTTTTCAAGTGCTCTTTTAAATTTTCAAATTTCTGATTATTAACTACCGCTTCCAGAGTTATCTTGTCCTGCATCATTTGTCGCGAAATGTTTCTCGCCTCGTATTTTTCCAAAAGCTTCTCCACTTCTTTGGTAGCGGCATCAACATCAGTCACACGCAATACAACATTTGATCTTGCCTGTATATTTTGATCCTGCTGTTCCCGGCTGGTCTGCAAAGCGGCAGCAGGGGCATAGCTTTCTTTTTTCTTTGCCAGTTTGACTTTTGCCTCTTCCAGAGATGTTGCCGCCGGAGCGCCTTGGTATCTATCGGTCTTCATACCGGAAACAACGTATTCGTTTGCATCTTTTACCATATCAACAGCAGCTTGACCAACCGGTCCCCTGGTCACTTCCTTTGCCGCAGTGGAATGTTCTTTTTGTACTTTTTTATCTATTGTCTTCATTATTTGTTCCGGCATTTGGCCTTTTTGAGTTTCCATAACCGGTGCCGGCGCAGGCAGGGAAACAACTTCGTTCATCCGTTCCTCTCCCGTCCTGTAAATATAGAAAGCCAGTACCGCAATGAAGACGGTAGCAAATACCTGAACGGGAATTTTTATCTGCCAGGGATAAAATAATTTCCGAACAAAATTTTTCTTTTCTTCTTCCCGGCGAACTTGCGCCATTATCTTCTGCTTGAACCATGGAGGAGGCTCAACCTCATGAAGACCATCTATAAAAGTCTTTGTCTTTTGCAGTTGCGCAATAGCTTTCGCGCACCCCGGACATGACTGAAGATGTTCCTCCACGGCTTTTTTATCCTCGCCGGAAAGCGAATCATCCACATAAAGAGGCAGCAATTCTTCGACATCCCTGCATTTTTTCATAAATCACCAATAACTTTACTCAAACAGTCCTTAAGTGCGTTGCGAGCACGGGCAAGCCTAGACTTTACTGTGCCATCCGGTATTTTCAGCATGTCCTGTATTTCCTCGTAAGAAAATCCCTGGATATCCCTGAGCACCAAAACTTCTCTGTATTCTTCATCGAGCGAAGTTATGCACTTCTGCACGTTAAATTCCCTTTCACGATTCTCCAGCTGCACGCCCGGATCGGATTCACCGATAAATGATTGACCGGATATTTCTTCGTTATTATTTCCCGCCTGGTCATCAAGAGGTCCCTCGCGCCTCTTTCTGCCACTTAGTTGCTTTAAACGGTTTTTGGCTAAGTTCACGACTATTCTATACAACCAGGTGGAGAATTTCGCTTCCGCCTTGAACTTTTTAATTGATTTATACGCCGCTATAAAAGCTTCCTGCGTAACGTCGCAGGCGTCATTGTAATCACCCATCATTCGATAAGCGATGTTTAACATTTTTTTCTGATGCCTTTCGACCAGTACTTCAAAAGCATCCGTTTTGCCCTTCTGACAAAGAATTACATATTGCAAATCGTCATCGCGAGCGGCTGCTTTTTTACTGTTTGATATATTAGACATCCGCAAAAATACTTTTGTTCCCTTTTTTGTGGTTTATTCAAGCAATTATTTACCACAATATGATCATATATTCATTTGTTTTAAATAATTAAAATCCTCCCTGTTTTCAGAAATCCGCCTTTTTATAGAATTCTTTTAAAATAATTCGGGAACTTTTTCCGTGCTTATTCTGTCTAACAGGTAAAGAGCAAAAAAAGACCATTTTACCAAGGAGGACTTTATGAAAACACTATTATCTGCATGCGTTGTTTTATTGATGTGGGCGAGCATTGCCATGGCGGCAACTATCGGCGATGCGGTCGAAGTCAGCATTATGACTGATGACGGCAGGGCAATACCCTTTTATACGTCTAAGGTACGCCACGATCTCAAAAAGGTTTATGCCGAAGCCGTTAAGGGCGATCATTACCGGATTGTTATCCGCAACAAAATGAATCGCCGGGTTGGTGTCGTTGTGGCGGTCGACGGAAGAAACATAATTTCCGGTCAGAAATCATGGCTTAAGAATAAGGAAAGAATGTATATTATCGACGCCTTTTCCACCAACGAATACTCCGGCTGGCGCACAGGACAGGATATTGTTAACCGCTTTTATTTTACTGATGTTCCCGATTCATATGCCGCTGCCTTTGGCGATAAATCCGCCATGGGAGTAATCGCTGTTGCCGTTTACCCGGAAGTTGAGCATTGCCGGCTGCCGATGAATTACCAATATTTAAACAAGGCGCAGAGTAAAAGAGAAGAGGCAAAGGACAAGGCTGCCGCACCATCTGCGCGAAAAGAAACACAATCGTTGGAAAGTGCCGGCACCGGTTTCGGCCGGGAAGAATATTCTCCCTCCTATCGCGTGGAATTCGATCCGGAAAAGAAGGCGGTGGAAACCGTTTTAATAAAATATGAATGGCGTGAGACACTCTGCAAGATGAATATTATCAACTGTTGCAAAAGATACGGACAATCCCATAACAGGCTTTGGGAGAACGAAGGCTATGCACCTCCTCCGCCACCATGCCGGTACTGATTATTATGTAGCATTAAAAAACACTAAAGGCAGGATTGTTTCTGCTCCTGCCTTTAGTTATCTGGTATTGCCGCTGCTGCATGTTAAAACCAGATATTAAATTTTAAATTTTTTGCATTTATTATTCGTTTCAAAAAATTTTTTTGACAAAAAAAATCGGCTCGCGTTATCATTATAATCCGTTGGGACAGGAACTTACCGGACACTTCTGGGTAGGCGGTAAAATGGTGGGACGTCAAAATCGTTTTCTTATGCCCGATGAGGCCCGTTCGGACATGATTGTAGCGGTTGGCTGGAATGGCGTGGAAAGCCATCATTCTTTCCGAAGGCTGGGAAAATAAAGATTACATCGCAGATAATCTTGCTGGCCAAAGATGATTTCTGGACTCAAGTGGAAGCTAAAAGGGCATTTGAAACCCTGAAGATCGTACCGTTTGTCTTAGCGGGTACTTTGTGGTATTTGTTGCTTCATTTTGATTTGGGTCATCGGCGTGGACACGTTGACTCTGATCGGTGTCGCTGCTTTGGCGATTTTGGGTGTTTCCCTTATCATCGGAGCAATCGTGCGGAATCCCGGATGCGAAATCACAGCGATTCCCAACCTGTTTCTTTCCAAGAAAAACAGGTTCATTGCATATGACCGATCTGGACACCCTGGGACAGAGTGGAACATGGCATGAGGCGCCTTAAAGATGAGCGTGACGATCAAGACATGGCATTCCCATATAGCCGCAAGAACGGCATTAGACAGTATTGCAAACCTGTGCTCAGGATTAACGCTTATTGTCTTTTCAAATTCTTTTTTTGCCCTGTTGACTGTCCTACGGCGCTGAATACTCCGGCAAGCTCGGCGAGTCTTACGTACGCCAGCCCTGCCCAGTAATGTCCTCCAATCGATTGCGGGTCAAGCTGTATCGCTTTCTGTGAATAGCTCAAGGTCCCTTTATAAAGCTGTTCGCGGTTGTCCTTATCACGTTCTTCGTCAGCTTTTTTAAAGGTCATCTCGGCAACTTTCCAGGAAAGAAGCTCTTTATTTTGAGGATATTTTTCAAGACTATTTTTATAAATAATGATAGTTAAGTCAATAAAAATATGCATATTTCTTTTTACCACTTCATCCAATGTGAGGATTGTGACACAGTTTCAAATTAGTTAATTGAATTTTTCAGGAACTTATATTGCATTGACATACCGGATGGTTGTTCTTATAATATTCACAGTTAAGAAGTAAAATCTTATAAAAAATGGAAAAAATAAATGACTACTAAAATCATTAAAAATATAAGCCATTTATCTACGTGCGGGCTAAAATTCTTTCTTTTTGCATCAGTTCTCTTGCTAAGCTCCTGTTATTACTATCCGAATGAGCAGGTTGTTACGCAACCGGCGCAGAATCAACAAAACATTACTGCCGTTACGCAAATTTATTTCTATCCGACTAAAGGACAATCAACCCAACAACAATCGCGCGATCACTACGCATGTTACAACTGGGCGGTGGAACAAACCGGCTTTGATCCGAGCGCGTCATCAATTGTACCCGAACAGCGCGTTCGGGTTGTACCTATGCCGCCTCCGGGACACGATACCGTCGTCATGTCCATTGCCGGAGCTGTTTTGGGCGCGCTAATCGGAGGACATCATCACTCAGGAGAAGGAGCTTTAATCGGAGCGGCCAGCGGTGCTATGGCGGGAGCTATCTCTGACGCAACACGTGCGGAATCAGCAAGGCAGTTGGAAGAAGCTTATCAGAATAGAAATAAAGGCCGGGATTTGCATAAGGAAAAAATGGCTCTACAGTTTCGCCGGGCAATGTCAGCCTGTATGGAAGGCCGTGGATATATAGTAAAATAGCTGAAAAAGGAGGTTATTATCATGCTATGTAATTTTAATTTGAAAAAATATTTTGCCGTTATGCTGTCAATAATTATGCTGTTAGCAATTAGTACTTCCGGTTTTGCCGAAACGTGGCAACGGGGAGGTTCCAAAGGACCCGGACGAGCACCGGCACAATCTGTCAGAAAGGCGCCTCCATCCGGGCAAAGAAGTTTTGTTGATTCTCGTTATCATCACAATCAGTCGTATCCGGCACGCGGAGAATCATTCAGAAACATTCCCCGAGACCACAGAATAGCAAGATATAATCATTCCAGATATTACCATCATCACGGGGTATGGTATCATCATGATGGTGGAAGATATGTTGTGGTTGCCCCGCCCTTTGGATTGTTTGTTCCATTTTTACCTCTTTTTTACACAACTGTCTGGGTTAACAGCATGCCTTACTACTACGCGAATGACACTTATTACACGTCAACGCCGGGAGGTTATGTTGTTGTCGAGCCGCCTCAGGGTGAGGTAAGTGAAGCACCTCCGGCCTCAAATGAAAGTATGGAAAATAAACTTTTTGTTTATCCCCGTAAAGGCCAGAGTCAGGAACAACAGGACAATGATCGTTATGAATGCCATAAATGGGCGGCAGACCAGACAAATTACGATCCGACGGCAGTAATCCCCCAAGGCATGTCTGCTAATCAGGCCATGCAGGCGCGGGCGGATTATCAAAGGGCTATGGCAGCATGCCTTGACGGCCGCGGATATACTGTAAAATAGAAGTAAGAGGGAAAGTTTATTTTTTATTAAACAATCCCTCTACTCCTTCTAATTTCCATTTTGCAGGTTTATTAAAATATTCATGAATCAATTAACGAGTCGCCATAGTAACTATCTGCTGATCAAAATAATTACAGGACATTCCGGCATCAACCACAATACCGGTGGCATTAATACCGCTGGAGACCGGCGAAAGAAGGAATATCAGGGTGTTCGCGACTTCTTCTGTTTTGAGTGCCGCTCTCCGGAGAGTCAATTGTTCGGCAAAAAGATAATTATTAACATATCCCGGAATGCCGGCAGAAGCGGAAGTTTTCAATGGTCCCGCGCAGACCGCGTTAACCCTGACTTTGGATATTTCC
>JQOA01000259.1 GCA_000753945.1 Smithella sp. D17
GCAACGATGCATATGGAAGGCTCTTGTCTTGCGGCCATTTTAAAAATTGCTTTCCTGTTCGGTATATTTAATATGCCCTTTTCCGGAGCACAAACAATTCTGACCGCTCTGGGCATTGCCCTGTTAACCGGTGTTGTAGTCAGTGGCATCCCCGGCGGCGGAACAATTGGGGAACTGCTGATAATTTCCTTTTATGGTTTACCGCTGGAAGCCTTTCCGATTATTACCATGATCGGCACACTGGTCGACGCACCGGCGACAATGCTCAACGCCGTCGGCGATAACGTCTCCAGCATGATTGTCGCACGCATGCTGGGCGGCAAGGATTGGATCAAAAGAGGTACAAGCTGAAAGAGTGCTGGATAAAATCCGTTCCAATTTTTGTGATTTTTTCAAATTCAAACAAACAGGGCAACCTTCCGGTGCGGCCGATTCAGGAACTAAAGACAAACTGGAATCGTTATTTAAGAAAGGCTAAATTCATACTGGATACCGGCCTCCGAGACTGTGTCATAATTGCAAATATTTATTATGCGTTATGAGTAATGTCCCCCGCTGGCGGGGGCAGGGTTTCTCTTTGTAGTGTCCCCCGCTGGCGGGGGTAGGGGGTGGAAGTTTTTGAAACATACGGAACATTGGTCAGTTGAGTATTATCTGAATTTTATCCACCTCCGTCACTCCGTGACACCTCCGCCAGCGGAGGACATTTAATGGTTATATTTGTTATTGCGACACAGTCTCTTCTCGGGAATGACAGCATTTAAGGATTAAACAGCGCAGGGTGAATGGCGGCCGGGGAGTAATTCCATTTTGTATTTTCTTACAGGCAGGTTTTTAATATCAATTTTTTCTTTGATTATCTTCAGCGGTACTATTTCTATGTTCTGGCTTATCGCTTTTTCCAAAAGTTCTCTAAATTGATTTTGAAAGACGCCTCCTTCTACTTCGGCATGAACCGGCAAAACATGCGTTTTGCCGTCATTAAGAAGACCGGCAATAATCGAGATACCTTTTTGCGCATCTATTTCTTCAAAGCAAGGCAGGTCGGATGGAATTTCCAATAGATTGATTGCTTCATGAATAAACGGCGCTTTAGCCCGCGTACAGCTCAGATATTCAAATTTATATTCCCTGATTATTGCCAGTACGCGGTCATTAATTGTCCATGAAGGCGCACCGAACGCCGTTGGCTTATTACCTTTTAATTTTTCAAAACCACTCATTCCTTTGGCAAACCACTCCCGAATCCATTTTTCTGATTTACGCGACAGATCATCCTGCCAGCGGCGATGATCCCAGGCGTGAAACTGGACTTCATGTCCTGCTGCAATTATCTCTTTCACAACTTCCGGAAAGGAAAGGGCGATCATCGGCGCGGGAAGCAATGTGCCGTACAGCGCTGTTCTCCATCCGTAAAGGGCGGGCGCGTTTGTCCGCATCATCTTTTTTAGAAACAGCGGATTTTTGATTAGCTGCAACGCGGCGCGGCCGGAATTATCCGGCCCGATACTTAAGAAAAATGTTCCTTTTAAATTGAATTGTTTTAAGGTTTGCAAAAGAGAGGGCACGCCGTTTTTCATACCCCAGTAGGTATCGACATCTATTTTTAATCCGAGCATCGGCATAACTATTTTTCACCCTCACCCAACCTCTCCCCTCAAGGGAGAGGAGCTAAAGGAAAGAAATATATAGATTATATTTTGGCGTTTTTGTTTTCTTTCAGAAACGAATTAAGCGTTAAACGCATGGATTCTTCCAACCCGATTTTCGGTTCCCAGTTTAAGAGCTTCCCCGCCTTTTCAATGCTGGGCTTGCGGGTGTAAATATCCTGATAACCCTTGCCGTAAAACGTATCCGCGGAAGTATCAATTATTTTGGAATAGGTTTTATCGTTTCGATGATCGGGATGCTGTTTAAACAACTTTTTCAAAATCTGGGCCAGCTCTTTCACCGAACATTCGTTTTGGGGATTGCCGATGTTGATAATCTGGTTCTTGCAGACGTCATTTTTATTTTCCAGTATTTTCATCAGCGCGTCGATACCGTCGTCAACATAAGTAAAGCAGCGTTTCTGCGTTCCGCCGTCAACAAGATTTATCGGCCTTTTCAAGAACAGTTCCGCGATGAATTGCGTGACAACGCGCGAACTGCCTTCCTTGGCTGTATTGAGTGAATCAAGTTTCGGGCCTACCCAGTTAAACGGTCGAAACAAGGTAAATTCCATATGCCCTCTCGTGCCGTAGCCGTAAATTACACGGTCCAGTAGCTGTTTGCAGCAGGAGTATATCCAGCGTTCCTTATTGATCGGTCCTACTACCAGAAAGCTTTCATCTTCTTTAAATTCCGGATCATTGCAGGCGCCGTATACTTCCGAGGTGGAGGGAAAGACAACGCGCTTGTGATATTTGACGCATTTCTTGATGATATCAACGTTCATCTCAAAATCCAGATTATACACGGCGATGGGATCTTCCACGTAAAGCTTCGGAGTGGCAATAGCCACCAGCGGCATGACGACATCGCATTTCTTGATTTGCAGTTCAATCCATTCCCTGTTGATGGCAATATCGCCTTCCATGAAATGAAAATTAGGATTATTCAGAGATTTGCCCAGCCGGTCCGTTCCCAAATCCATCCCGTAAACTATCCAGTCTTTCTTTTTCGCCAGTATTCTGTTGACCAGATGGTGTCCGATAAATCCGTTCACACCAAGAATTAATATTTTCATTTTAGTTCTTTGACCTTTTCGTTTTCAAAATAGTTGTTAATTTGTTCGCCTCTAAGGCGTTTCCCTTTCACTTCAATATCGAGGAACTTTATAGCATTTTTACCCGTTTGCACAAGAATTTCTTTATCAGTAATAATTAATTTGCCCGGCATGAATACTTCTTTGGACACTACCGCCTCTCCCCACCAGATAATAATTTTTTCGTCTTTATCCAGAAATGCGAATGCTCCGGGATATGGCTCTGTGACTCCGCGAATTAAATTGTAAATTTCGCCGGCAGATTTTTTCCAGTCTATGCGCCCATCTTCCGGACGTCTTCCTCCATAATAACTTCCCTGACTCAAGTCCTGCTTTTGCCTCGGAATTTGACCTTTTTTAATTAAAGGCAGTGTTTCATCCAGAAGTTCTTTTGCGGCACCGCAGAGCTTATCGTACAAGGTTTTAGCAGTATCCGAGACGTCTATCACGACCGGCTTCCGGCCGACAATGTCTCCGGCGTCCGGTTTTTCGATCATATAATGCAGTGTTACGCCGGTTTGTTTCTCACCGTTGATGATCACCCAGTTGACCGGACATCTTCCCCTGTAATGTGGCAAATATGATCCATGCAGATTAAACGCTCCCACACCGGGCAAAGCAAGAATTTCGCGGCAAATCATCCTGCGGTAATAAAAAGAGAAAATAACATCAGGGTCAATTGCCGCTATTTTCGCAATCCATTGAGGTGCATTGACTTCTTCGGTTGTATATACGGTAATGCCCTTTTGCCCGGCCCAGTTCTTAACCGAACCGAACCAGCAATTTTCACCGGGATCATCTTCATGAGTAAACACAGCCGCTATATCGTAACCGTGACGCGACAGAGCGTCCAGACCGGTAAGGCCCATGTTGTGATAGGCAAACACAACCGTTTTCATATTAATATTTCTCGCTGATTATTAGTGTGCACTTTTTCTATAACATATTCCGGCCGCTTGCGGGCTTCCACATAAATGCGGCCGATATATTCTCCGATAACACCTAAAGCGAAGAACTGCATGCCGACGAACACGAATAAAACGGCAAACAGCGTGAATATTCCATCCGCCGCCCATCTTGCGCCGTAAGCCAGTCTGGCGACGGCCAGAAAGATACCGAAACAAACGCCCAGAAAAGACATCAGGATTCCTCCGTACATGATCAGCTTCATCGGAAAATCGGAAAACGACGCTACCAGATCGAATTGAAGATTGATCAGTTTACTCAAAGGATAACTGGACTTGCCGCCGTATCTTTCTTCATGTTCCACTTCTATTTCTGCGATACGTTTAGCGAAAACCGTCGCCAGCGCCGGAATAAATGTGGCGTGTTCATGGCATTGAATCATGCTCTCCACTACGGTACTGCGATAGGCGCGCAACATGCATCCCCAGTCACGCATGCTGACTCCCGTAATCTTTCGGGCAACGATATTAATTATTTTTGAAGGAAGGATTCTCAGGAAAGAATCTTTACGTCCCTTTCTTATCGAACCGACAACATCATAATTACCCTCTTCCATGACTTTAACCAGTTTCGGTATTTCTTCCGGCGGATTCTGTAAATCGGCATCCATTGTAACGACAATATCCGCCTGAACAACCGAAAAACCGGCCATAATGGCCGAGTGCTGACCGTAATTGCGGGTGAGCTCCACAACTTTTACATGTTCGTCCTTCGTAAAGCTTTTGAGAATTTCCAGAGAATCATCATGACTCCCGTCATCAATAAGGATTATCTCAAAGGTTTTATTCATGCCCTGCATTACCGGCATGAGGCGCCGCATCAATTCAGGAAGATTTTCTTCCTCATTATAAACGGGGATGACTACTGCCACCTGCACATTACCCATTTTTTATAATCTCCTTTATGGCTTTACAGACATACACCACGTCTTTTTCCCGCATATCCGGAAACAAAGGCAACGAAATAATCTTTTGCGCAGCAAGATCGGTTTCCGGAAGCAGACCAATATTATCCGCATACCTTGCTTTTATATAGTTTAAGGCATGAGTTGGTGGAAAATGCAAACCGTAACCTATATTGTAATCTGATAATCTGTTCATAAATTCATCACGGTTTACAGCAGATACTTTAATCACAAAAAGATGCCAGGCATGAACGTGATTATATTCGGGAATTTGAGGCAAATCAATACCGGAAATATCCTTGAGGCCTTCCAGATAAAGTTGGGCCAGGCTGGTACGCTTTTGATTAAACTCCTGCCAGCGCTCCATTTGCGCCAATCCCAGCGCCGCCAGAATATCCGGCATATTATATTTATATCCCGGCCCGGCTATATCGTACGACGGATTGCCGCCTTTGCCGTATCTTTTCCAGGCGTCTCTTTCGATTCCATGAAATCTCAGCAATCGCAACTTTTTTTCCAGCGCGGCATCGTTCAAGGTGACCATTCCGCCTTCGCCAGTGGTGATATTTTTTATCGGATGGAAAGAAAAGATAGCCGTGTGACCGAAACCGCCGGTGTGAATTCCTTTATAGTAAGTCCCTACGGCATGAGCGGCATCTTCGATAACAGTTAAATTATATTTGCGCGCCAGATTATTTATCTTATCCATATCAGCGGGAGCTCCGGCGAAATGCACCGGAATAATCGCTCTTGTTCTCTTGGTGATTTTCTCCTCAATCAAATTAGTATTAATATTCAGTGTACCGTAATCAATATCGACAAATACCGGTTTCGCGCCGCTTAATGCGATCATGTTTACCGTGGAGGCAAACGTCATCGACGGCGTGATGATTTCATCACCCGGGCCAATATTCAGCGCGGATAAAGTAATATGCATCCCG
>JQOA01000260.1:0-878 GCA_000753945.1 Smithella sp. D17
TAATGGAGTTCCCGGTTGTGATTGTTTTGAACATCATGAAGACGATTCAATGTTTTAAAGAAGGAATCCAAATACTTGAAGCCCTGAATGTCCTCCTCCCTGATGGGTTCTTTCTTGGGGGGACCGGGTTTTTTATGTTGATCCTGGGCTGTCATGGAAAACATAGCCTCCGGCGAAAGTCCTTGATCAGGGGATAAAGGTAGATGTCTTTGACTGGGGCTTGAATGTCATGATTACGATCATTGCGGGTGCGGCCTTTGGTCTGGCCGGTAAGAATCCAGTTTGCCGCCTGATAGCAGACGCCCTTAAACAGGGAACGATCGACAAATGTTTCCAGTAGATAGACAGGGTGGCCATACTTTTGGCGCCAATTGTCGCTGATACGGCGGGCAATCCGGGAGAGGATATGACTTGCCAGATGGGGAACCCGCACCCAGGGCAGAATAAGAAAACGCATATTGTTTGTCATAAAGCGCAGATTGCCTTCGCGTTGGCTGCGCGTCCACCCGATGAAGACGTCCCGTGGCGCGGTTTTCCATGCCGCAGAGCCAAACAGAAGGCAGGCCAGCGGTCTCCCCTGGGAATCGCGGACAAGATATTTGAGATTTTCCCCGACAGAACCTCGGTATCCCAGGTAATGATATTGCGATAACATGTAGTTGAACAGTTTATAATCCTCCGTTTTCTGGCTTGCAACGGTGATCTGAAGGGGGACCAGTCCGGCAAGGCGGTCGCTGATTGTTTCTGTTTGGTGTGGAACGATGGGATATGCCGGCCGAGAATTAAAAGTGCGTTTTGTCTGCCGGGGAGGTAAAACAATGGCGCCCGTTCTTTCCATTTTTAAAAGGAGACTGCGGCAGGCCATGTCTTTGTATTGC
>JQOA01000260.1:1060-9093 GCA_000753945.1 Smithella sp. D17
CAGCTAAAAATGAATTATTTTAAAAAAATAATCAGGGGACGGATTGCTAAATAACAATCCGCTTGGACAGGGTTAGAGCACTGCTTGATTTAGCAATATCCGTGCCGAACACTATTGACTGCCACCTATTTTCAAGAAAAGTAATGCAATGATATATAAATGTCAATATATATTTTTTTCAGCGACACTTATACGCGCTATTGCCCTTGCCAGCGCACCGCGCATTATTTCGTATTCGACATCTTCCTTCGTCATCTGCCCCAGGCGGGATTCCGCGTTGTCCTTAGCCTTGAGAGCCCTTTCTTTATCAATATGATCGGATCTCTCGGCTGTTTCAATTAAAATTGTAACCTTGTTGGCTGTAACTTCCGCATAACCGGTGTTGACGGCATAATATGTCTTTTTACCTTCTTTAAGAAAATTTAACTCACCAATATCAACAGAACTTAAAAAAGCCTCATGACCGCGCAACACACCGAATTCACCTTCCGTGCCCGGGATGGTCACTTCCTCAATTTTACCGGAAAAAACCATTTTTTCCGGCGATACAATTTCCAGCATTAATTCATCTGCCATTTATTTTCTCCAGCACTATAATTATTCACCAGCAATTTTCTTGGCTTTTTCCACAGCTTCTTCAATGCCACCAACCATGTAAAAAGCCTGCTCGGGCAGATCATCGTGTTTGCCTTCCAGTATTTCTTTAAAGCCTCTGATCGTATCAGGAACAGAAACAAATTTACCGTCTGTGCCTGTAAACTGAGCTGCAACGAAGAACGGCTGAGACAGGAATCTCTGAATCTTTCTGGCGCGGCTAACCGTCAGTTTATCTTCTTCGGAGAGTTCATCCATACCCAGAATGGCGATGATGTCCTGTAAGTCTTTATATTTCTGCAGAGTAACCTGTACCTGACGGGCAACTGCGTAATGTTCCTGACCCAAAACATTGGGATCAAGAATACGTGATGTTGAATCCAGAGGATCCACCGCGGGATAAATACCGAGTTCCGCGATCGGACGGGACAAAACGACGGTTCCGTCAAGATGCGCAAAAGTCGTCGCGGGAGCGGGGTCAGTCAAGTCGTCAGCGGGAACGTAAACGCACTGAACGGCGGTAATCGAACCTTTGGTTGTGGACGTAATGCGCTCCTGAAGTTCACCAAGGTCAGTAGCCAGTGTCGGCTGATAACCGACCGCGGAAGGCATGCGTCCCAGCAAAGCGGAAACTTCGGAACCGGCCTGCGTGAAACGGAAAATATTATCAACAAAGAAGAGCACGTCCTGACCTTCAACATCGCGGAAGTATTCCGCAGCGGCCAGACCCGTTAAAGCAACTCGAGCTCTTGCTCCGGGTGGTTCTGTCATCTGTCCGTAAATTAAAGCGGCCTGCTTGATAACGCCGGATTCCAGCATTTCACGATAAAGGTCGTTTCCTTCACGTGTTCTTTCACCAACACCGGCAAAAACAGAAATTCCACCGTGGTGCATAGCGATGTTGTGAATCATTTCCATCATAACGACTGTCTTGCCGACACCTGCGCCTCCGAACATACCCATCTTGCCACCGCGGGGAAACGGCACCAAAAGGTCAATAACTTTAACGCCTGTTTCCAGAACGTGCACCGATGTATCCTGCTCCAGAAAGCTTGGTGATTCACGATGAATCGGCATTTTAGTTTGCGCGTTAATTGGGCCAAGACCATCCACCGGGCGACCGACGACGTTCACGATCCGCCCCAGACATTCTTTGCCGACCGGAACCATGATCGGATCTCCGGTATCTTTTGCTTTCATTCCGCGAACCAGACCGTCGGTAATATCCATAGCGATGCAGCGAACAACATTATCTCCCAGATGCAGCGCTACTTCAATGATCAAATTATCTTCCTGATCATTGATGGCCGGATTAGTAATTGAGATGGCATTTAATATACTGGGCAGTTTTCCCTCTTCGAAAGACACGTCAACAACCGGTCCAATAACCTGAACAATTTTTCCGATATTCATAACTATCTCCTTACAAATAGTCGTATTATTTTATTTTACATGCGGTAAAGCGCCGCAGAAAAATCAGCCTTTGGCCAGAGCTTCCGTGCCGCCGACGATATCCATCAACTCTGCCGTAATCGCCGCCTGTCTGGCTTTATTCATTTTCAACGTCAATGAACTAATCAACTCTTCGCAGTTGCTGGTTGCGTTATCCATCGCCGCCATACGCGCCCCGTTTTCACCTGCCGATGTTTCCAGCAGTGCACGGTAAACCAGAACGTGAACATACATCGGCAAAAGCTTCTGCAACAAAGCCTCTTCCGATGGTTCATAAGCATAATCAAGAAATCTGTCCGGATCAACGTCTGCGTCCTGTCCGATAGAAGGAAGGGGAAATAATCGGACAACAGTTGGTTTCTGAACAGAGACATTCCTGAACTGATTGTAAATCAGATAAAGTTCATCGTATTCTTCCTTGACAAAAGGCACGATAACTTCATCAGCTATGGAAACGGCCAGCGTCATGTCAAACTTGCTTAAAACATCCACCTTTTGCGCCAAGACGTTGGCTTTTTTACGGAAATAATCACGTCCTTTGCGTCCGACATTAATAAGAGCAACTTCTTTGCCGTCTTTGACTTTTTCCTTCATAAATCTTTCAGTCGCCTTGATCAGATTGGTATTAAAACCGCCGCACAGGCCACGATCGGATGTCATACAAATAACACGAATTCTTCTGGGGTCGCGCACGGCAAGAAGAGGATGCGACATGGTCTCCACGCGCAAAGCAAGACTGTTGAGCACATCCATGAATTTACCGGCGTAAGGCCGGAAATTTTCCATTTTCATCTGCGCTGATTTAAATTTTGACGCGGCAACCATATTCATGGCGCGGGTAATCTGCTTCGTCTTTTTTACGCCGGTTACTTTTCTTTTTATATCTTTTAGCGAGGCCACCTGGATTTCTCCTCAACTTTAATTAATTTATATTTATTCCGCCACAAAAACGGAATCAAAAGATGTCATAACTTCCTTCATCTTCTTTTCCAGATCGGAAGATATTATCTTCTTATCTTCTATCTCTTTCATAATATCGGGATGTTTGCTTTCCACGAAACTTAGAAGTTGCTCCTCATATACACGAACCTTCTCCACATCGTATTTATCAATAAATCCTTTGGTTCCGGCAAAGAGTACTACAATCTCCTGAGAAAGAGACATCGGCTTGAACTGCGGCTGTTTTAGTAATTCAACCAGACGAACACCGCGATCCAACTGTGCCTGCGTTGATTTGTCCAGATCGGACCCGAACTGGGCAAAAGCCGCCAGTTCGCGATACTGAGCCAGATCGAGTTTCAGCGTTCCGGCAACCTGTTTCATAGCCTTAACCTGAGCGGCGCCACCGACGCGGGAAACTGAAAGACCGACGTTAATCGCCGGACGAATACCGGAGAAGAACAAGCTCGGTTCCAGATAAACCTGACCGTCTGTAATGGAGATAACGTTCGTCGGAATATACGCCGAAACGTCACCGGCCTGTGTTTCAATAACCGGAAGAGCTGTAAGAGAACCGCCGCCGAGTTCGGGGCTTACACGCGCCGCACGCTCGAGCAGCCGGGAGTGATTGTAGAAAATATCGCCGGGAAAAGCTTCACGTCCCGGCGGACGGCGCAGCAGCAGAGAAATCTGGCGATAAGCCACAGCCTGTTTGGACAAGTCATCGTAGATAATCAAGGCATCCTGGCCGTTATCTCTGAAATATTCACCGATACTGCAACCGGCGTAAGCGGCAACATACTGCAGCGTCGCAGGGTCTGAAGCGCAACCGGCGACAACGCAGGTATAAGACAAAGCATCATATTGTTTCAATCTTTCCACAACCTGAGCCACTGTTGATTTTTTCTGGCCGATAGCAACATAAATACATTTCACACCGGTATCTTTCTGACGGATAATAGCATCAACTCCGATGGCTGTTTTACCTATCTGCCGGTCTCCAATGATAAGCTCACGCTGACCACGTCCGATCGGCGTCATAGCGTCAATAGATTTGAGACCGGTATACATCGGTTGATTGACCGGCTGGCGTTGAATAACACCGGGAGCGACCATTTCAATACGGCGAAACTCTTTGGTTTCAATCGGTCCTTTTCCATCCAGGGGTTTCCCTGTAGCGTCAATAACGCGGCCCAGCAGAGCTTCACCGACCGGAACCTGAGCGATTTTACCGGTTCTCTTTACTATGTCGCCTTCTTTGATGTGAGTAACTTCACCCAGAACGGCAACACCGACATTATCCGCTTCCAGATTGAGAACCATGCCTAAGATTCCGCCGGGAAATTCCAGAAGTTCCATCGCCATTGCATTCTGCACGCCGTATACTCTGGCAATACCGTCACCAACGGACAAGACTGTTCCGGTTTCGCTTATATCCAGCTTTTTCTCATAGCTTTTGATTTGCTCAGAAATAATTTGACTAATTTCTTCAGCTTTAATTGTTTCCATGCCCTATCTTGCCTCCCCTAAGAGATTCCTCATATTGTTCAATTGATTTTTGATGCTGCCATCATAAAGTGTATCGCCAACTCCAATCACTACTCCACCCAAAAGAGAAGGATCTTCTTCCACAGTCATCTCAACTTTCTTACCCATTGTTTTTTCCAGACTGGAACTTATGAAAGACCGCATCTCGTTAGAAAGGGTATATGCCGTTTTTACATTGACCCTTACTTTTTTCAGAGCTTCGTCCATTAATTGGCGATAGCAAATTACTATATCATTCAAGATATCGATTCTTTTCTTATCCACCAGCAGCCTTAAAAAGCTGATCGTCATGCCGGACAATTTAAGTTTGGCGATTACATTTTCCACAACACCTTTCTTGCTTGCCTGCTCAAAGACGGGATTAGCCAAAAAATCGCTTAAAGATTTATTTTGGGAAACAATTGACGCAAACTGATTCAGTTCATTATAATACTGCTCTATTTGTTTTTGCTCACTCGCTATATCAAAAAAAGCACGCGCATAACGTTTGGAAATATTGCTGATCAATGTTTGATTACCACCTTTTCCATATATTCTTTAACCATTGTTTCGTGATCTTGTGCTGTAATGCTTCGTCTAAGAATTTCTTCAGCCATTTGCACGGATGATTGAACTGCCTGCGCTTTTAGCTGGTCCGCTGCTTTTTTCAGCTCCTGCTCAATACGCGCACGAGCATCTTCTTTCATCTTTTTGGCGGTTCTTTCGGCATCTTCAATAATTTTCTGCTTTTCAGTGACGCCCTGAGCTTTAATCATCTCAAAAATACCGTCTATTTCCGTTGATGCTTTATCGAGCTTTTCCGAATATTCGCGGTATTTTTTTTCGGCCTCCGCCTTTTTCTCTACCGATTTTTCAAGAGTTTCTTTAATTTCTACACGACGGCCGGCAAAAAACTCCTTCATCTTGGAGGCTAAAAGCCAATAAAGCAAACCCCCTAATACAACAAAGTTAAAAGCCTTTTGCAGCCAGCCAAGCCATAATTCCGCTTTGTGGCAGTCCATACCAAAAGACTTCTCCAATAAACCGGTCAACATTCCCGGCTTGCAAGCCTCGGCACCACCGCCACCGGAAGCAAAAGCGACACCGGCCACAATCAGCAAAACGACTATCGTAATAAAGGAAGAAAGTGTTTTTTTCATTGCACCGACCTCCCCAATACTTTCTGAGCAATCTGGACAGATAATTCTTGAGAATGGCTGTCCAGAATCAATTTGGCCTTCTCAACTTCCTTATCCATCTTCTGTTGAAACTCTCGCGCCATGACAGGTATTTCATTACGAACAACATCAACAATGTTTTTAGCCTGATTTGCGCCCTCTTGAATTATTTCTTTTTTCGCTTCTGTTGCTTTGACTTTGGCTTGTTTTAGTTTTTCCTCATATTCAGCAACTCTTTTTTCCACAGATTCATTAAATAGCTTTATTTCGTTCTCTGACTCTTCCAGTTGTTTTTTGCGCCGGTCGATTATGGACAGGATTGGTTTATACAGCAGAATGTTAAGGACAAAAACTAAAGCCAGGAAAATAACCATTTGGATCAACATCGTGTAATCAGGAATAACTGTAACCATTTTTTACCTCTGTTTATCTGTTGCAGGTTCTATAAACATCACATGCAAACATTTGGCAGTTTTTATCAGTATGCATAGCTTCAAAAGTGCATGAAGTTTTATACTCACGTGTGTTTTGAATATTTTAAATCGAAGAACCTTTGATACTCCTGATACTCAAAACCGAGAGGTTACTAATCACAACATTATTTGCTTGTCAAGTATTTTCTGACCGGCAGTCTACTTTTTTATAAATGATTATTATAACAACGAAAACAGGAAAAAAAGAGATTAATGCTGATGTAAACAAATGTTTTTTTATAAAAAAGGCCTTAATTGCCGGTTGCATTCCTGATCAATCCGCCTGATGAACATCCTTTTTTTTCTCAATTGCTTCAGCCATATGCGCCCGGCCATCAAAAAGGGCGCCTTCCTCCATGATAAATACCGGCGCATTAACATCGCCCAGAAATTTGCCGGTGGAGTGAATATTAATTTTTTCTTTTACCTCAATATTGCCCTGCACATCACCACTTATAAAAATACTTTTAACGTCAATGTTTGCTTTTATCAGAGCGCCTTCACCAACAACTAAAGATCCTTGTCCATAAATTTCTCCCTGGAAATTGCCGTCAATGCGAACAGATCCGTTAAAGATAAGTTTGCCGATAAACTCCGCTCCCTGACCCAGAAAAGCCTTAATCTCTTCAACTTCTTTCTTTTTCTCCCACACATCTTTCTCCTTATGGTCTATTACTTACTAACGCTGTAGAATAAATCTGCGCGTACTTACATTCATTAATAACCCTATGGCCACCAGTAAAGAAAGCATTGCCGATCCCCCGTAACTGAAAAAAGGAAGCGGAATACCAACAACCGGTAATATTCCTAAAACCATTCCGATATTAATAAAAACTTCCCATGAAATAAGAGCGGTTATTCCAAACGCCATAATTGTGCCTGATAAATCCCTGGCTTGCAAGGCAATTTTTAATCCCCAAAAGATTATAGCCATAAACATTATAATCAAAACCAGCCCCCCTATAAAGCCCCATTCCTCGGCAAAAACGGAAAAGATAAAATCAGTTTGCTGTTCAGGTAAAAATTTCAGTTGAGTCTGCGAACCTTTTAAAAAACCTTTGCCAAAAATTTCTCCGGAACCAACAGCAATCATTGATTGGATGATATGATAACCAGTGCCCAAAGGATCGTTTTCGGGATTAAGAAATGTAATCAATCGTTCTTTTTGATAGTCTTTTAAAAAATGCCAGCCAATGGGAATTGATATCAAAATACCGGCTGAAGCAATTATCAGAGATTTCCAATTCACTCCCATAAAAAAAACAATGGACACAAAAATAATAATCAGGATCAGAGCCGTACCTAAATCAGGCTGTTTTAAAATCAACAAAAAAGGCATGATAACGATTAAAAAAGGAACAAGGAGTTCCTCCAATTTATAAGGCTCATTGGATTTGTGATCATCAAAATAACGCGCCAGAGTAATTATTATCACCAGTTTCATCAGTTCCGAAGGTTGCAGGGCAAAGCCGCCAATACCAAGCCACCGTTGCGAACCGTGGGCCGCATAACCAAAAAGAAAGACACAAATCAGAAGCGCTATAGAGACACCATAAATCACGTAAGCTGCCTGAATGATTACCCGGTAATCAACGAAAAAAATCATCATCATAAAAATTAATCCCAAGGCGATCCACTGAATTTGTTTCAGGTAAAAAGAAGATTGCCCTTCGGCACTGAAGCCTGTGGAATATATATTTAAGGCGCCGATCGCACAAACGGAAAGCACCAGACCTAAAAGCGTCCAGTCAAAATGCTGAAAAATACGACGATCAAATTTTAAAAAAATCATCTGTATGCCTCAATTCACATCTTTCTTCTTAATTACTTAAATCTTGATGGTCTCGTAAAAAGTCGCTTTTGCCCTTTT
>JQOA01000260.1:9184-9400 GCA_000753945.1 Smithella sp. D17
TGACGGTTTTTCGACTTTTTACGACTTCATCAAATCTTAAATCTTAAATCTTAAAACTGTTATTCTTACTATTCACTGTTTCTTATCTTTTCTCTTTCCTTCAAAATACGCGCTCAAAATTTTACGGGCAACCGGAGCAGCAACCGCACCGCCGCCACCGGCATTCTCCAAAATCACCGCAACTGCTATTTCCGGATTTTTCAATGGAGCATAGCA
>JQOA01000261.1 GCA_000753945.1 Smithella sp. D17
TGCCAGCGCTATATATTTTATCGTCCTGTATGGAGTTCTATCTTTTGTCGCCGTTCCCGCGATAAGAGGGATAGAATTTTGGCTTGCTCTGCTCATTCCTGTTGTGCTGTTGAATCGATTTGCCCGTTGTCATTGATTGGATCTGTAAAATTGAAGAGTTATATAAAATTTAATAAGCGATGATTTTTCCCCGACCATGAATATTTATCTTGATAACATAGTTTTTAATTTACAGGAAGCGGGAGGAATTTCAGTTTATTGGGCTGAACTCATTAAGAGACTATTAAAGGATAATAAGAGCGTACAATTTATTGAATCATCTACAGGCAGTAATATATTTAGACAGGCATTAGACATAAAGCGGGAAGATATTTTAATTGAATCTCCTTTACCGATTAAAGTATTAAGATACTTACCATTACAAAAATCCATTACAGAATTTTCTATATTTCACTCCAGTTATTACAGAATCTGTAATCAAGCAAATGTGTTTAATATAACTACAGTACATGATTTCACTTACGAATTTTACCGTAAGGGATTGCCAAAATATGTACATACAAATCAAAAGAAACAGGCAACAAAAAAAGCAAATGGAATTATCTGCGTGTCTGAAAACACGAAAAAGGATTTGCTGACATTCCATCCATGCCTAGATGATAGTAAAATTACAGTTATTTATAATGGCGTCAGCAATGACTTTTATCCAATCAATAAAGCTCATACGGATAATACTGGAGAAGATATTAAAGTAGTATTGGACAAGAGATATATTTTGTATATAGGTTCAAGAGATCATTATAAGAAATTTGATATAACGATAAACGTTGTCTCGGAACTTAAAGATTATTGTCTCGTAATTGTCGGGGGCAAAGATTTCACGAAAGTTGAGATGGCGGACTTAGAAAAAAAACTAAGCGGTAGACATTACCATTTCAAAGGTTTAGGAAACAAAGACCTCAATATATTATACAACCACGCATTTTGTTTGCTTTATCCGTCATTATATGAGGGATTTGGTATCCCCATATTAGAAGCTATGAAGGCAGGTTGTCCTGTTGTTGCCACAAATGTTTCTTCAATTCCCGATGTATGTGGCGATGCCGGTTTGATGGTTGGAAAAGCAGATGTGAAAAATATAATTTATGAAATAAAAAAGTTAGAATCAGAGAATTTCAAAGATCATATTGTTCAACTTGGCTTTAAGCAGGCAGGAAAGTTCAGCTGGGATAAGTGTTATCAGGAAACAATTCAATTCTATGAAAATGTGTGCCGGCTTCGATGAAGATATCTATCATTACAGTTTGTTTGAATAGTAAAGGGTATATTGAAGATTGCATCACTAGCGTCTTGAATCAAATGTATAAGAATATTGAATATATTATTATTGACGGCGGCTCGACGGACGGTACGATTGATGTGATCCGAAAATATGAAACACAGAGATCGATTTGGGTAAGCGAACCGGATCTCGGAATTTATGATGCAATGAATAAGGGAATAATGAAATCAAGCGGTGATATTATAGGAATTTTGAATTCAGACGATATGTATGCCAACGACAATGTTATAGAACAGGTTGTTAATAGCTTCCTAAAAACAAAAGCCGATACCTGTTATGGTGATTTGGTATACGTGGACCGCTGTAATATCAATAAAACTGTCAGATACTGGAAGTCTAACAACTATAAGAAGAATAATTTCCGAAGAGGATGGATGCCGCCGCATCCCACATTTTTTGCCCGGCGTTCCGTCTATGAACGCTGCGGGCTTTTTAATATGGGCTTTCCATTGGCTGCCGACTATGAATTGATGCTTCGCGTCTTGTATAAATATGATGTTTCAACGACCTATATTCCCCAATGTCTGGTCACCATGCGGACGGGCGGTTCGTCTAGGCCGGGGCCATTAAATACGTTCAACAATATGATTGAAAATTACCGCGCCTGGAAAGTTAATGACCTCCGCACAAATCCATTGACATTTCTCATGAAGCCGCTATTCAAAACAATTCAATATGTGAAAACGAAAACATGAACAAAAAGATTCTAAGAAAAAAAATGATCATACTCTGCGGCGATATTCTGATCATTGCCGCTTCATTCTATTTCGCACCATTTGTTCGCTACAAAGAATTGCCTGATCTCTTAAGTTTTTTCGGCCTTGCCGAATTAGCTGCCATATTTGTTTATGCTTCTGTTCTTTATATTTTTGATTTCTATAATGTTGAGGAAAAAATGGGAAGTTTCGGTATGGCACTGAAATTTTTCATCATAATCTTGATTGTCAATATTATAAACGCATCGCTTTTTTATCTGTTGCATCTTCGGCCCTATAGTTCAGTGGTGCTCTTCATCAGCGGTTTTCTAGCGTTGATACTGCTATATTTCTGGCGGTTTGTATTAATAGACTATAACGGTGTGGCCGCAAATCCATTAAAAGTTATTATTTTAGGCGCTGGAAATTCGGGCAGGAAATTATATGATCTATTAAAATCAAAATCCGATTATCGGGTGGTTGGATTTGTTGATGATGACCGGACGAAGCATGAACTGGTTATTGATGGTATTCCTGTTCTGGGAGGCAGTTCCGATCTGATTTGTTTTGTAAAAAAATACAACGTCAACAAAGTTATCGTATGTATAAGTAAAGAGATCGAGCTGGATGTCTATCCCCAATTGGTGGAGACCAAATTTAATGGCGTAGCGGTCTATGATATGCCCGCTTTTTATGAAAAAGTAGCAGGCAAAATACCTATGCTGCATATCAAAAATGTTTGGATAAAGTATGCCGACGTCTATACAGTTAAGAAGGATATCTACAATATCAATATAAAACCTATGATGGACACAACACTGGCCATCATAGGTTTTCTCATTACGCTGCCATTAATGATCTTGACGGCAATTTGCATTAAAATGGAATCGAAAGGGCCTGTGATTTTCTCACAAAGCCGTATGGGGCTCGATGAAAAGCCATTTATTCTATATAAGTTTCGGTCCATGTATTTCGATGCAGAAAAAAAAGGCGCTGTCTGGGCGCAGGAGAAAGATCCACGGATAACGCGTGTCGGAAAGATTATCCGGTTTTTACGGATTGACGAACTTCCGCAGATGTGGAATGTACTGAAGGGTGAAATGAGCTTTGTCGGCCCCAGACCAGAGCAGTTGGAATTTGTCCGGCAGTTGGAAAAAGAAATACCCTATTATATGTTGCGCCATAACGTTAAGCCTGGCATTACCGGTTGGGCGCAGGTCAACTATAATTATGGAGCTTCAATAAACGACGCTTTGGAAAAGCTCCAATTTGATCTTTACTATATTAAAAACAGGGGCTTTTTACTTGATGTTTATATCATGATGCGTACTATACGAGTAATTATATTCGGCATAGGTGCAAGATGAAGGGTACTTGCAGAGGGTGTTAAGTATTGGCTATTATAGGAAGTATTATCGAATAAATTACTTCTTGGGAGAAACCAGATTTCACTAAAAAGCCTATGTCTTTTATAATATTTATGTTGAAAATATTAATTTGGTTTGAGGCTTTGAACAGACCGAAAGGTGAGTAGATTGCTCAATAGAACGGCTGCGGAAATGTGCCACCAGCAGGGTCATTGGCGCTGCACCCCACATCTTGTGGCAAAATATTCTTGACACACAATTGAACGTTTCTTAATACTGCCGATAACGGAAAGAAAGTTCTTAGTGCGCCAGGCCAAGCTTGGCGAATCCAGTTGGCTGAGAAACCAGCCTGACAAAGTTAGCCGACCGTCAGAACCGAGTTTTGCATTTATACGGGTAATCGTATGAGTGAAGCGTAAACAGGGTGACCGCAGGCCGTAATGCAAAAGCGTGAAGGTGTTCAGTCCCGAAAATACTTATGTTGTGGAGCAAGCCCAAGTGATTAAGAACACTGAAGGCAGCAACGAAGCCATCGTTACAGGCGAGAAGGCGGATACTCCACCGGGGTCATAGTCCACGGCATGTTGTCCAAGGGATTCGTCAGGAACCTGGGAGAACCTGTTTCTTCCTCTGAAAAAAAATGGGGTACTCATAACCGAGGAAACGAGGGGTGAGGATGAGGGGCAGGTAGTCGGATCAACTCATAGTACCGTTGAAGCCGGGTAATGCCGGTTGAGGGAAGGGGTTGACAGGCAGGTGTATCGAAGAGGGGAAACAATGCAGGACACAGAACCTATAAAAGCATTGTCAACGGAGCTGAATCGGATATCAGAGATTGCGGCAAGAGATTCAAAGGTTAAATTCACTTCATTAGCCGATCAGTGGGATGATAATACAAAAAACTGGGAAAAAAGAGCTTGGTATAATCCGCCAGGAGGCTGTCTGTCCGAGAATAGCCAGCAGCCCCAGGCAAACATAATTTAGAACGCGGAAAAGAAATGCAAAAAACAAACAAAAAAGCAGTCAAAAATTCA
>JQOA01000262.1 GCA_000753945.1 Smithella sp. D17
ACTCACCCCAAATATATTCTTTTAGATGAGCCTTTTGCCCGATGATAAATTGGTAATAAAACGTACAGGATCTAAAGGCTCTTCAGTGGGACCGGCTGTAATTAAAATTTTCACGCCGGCAAAGTCTTTGGGCGTAAGAAGGGTTTCTATTGCTTCGACAATTTCCGCAACATCCGGGAGACGTCCCTTCCCTTTTGTCTTGCATGCAAGTTCACCCTCAGCACTTTCCATTACAGCGTAACCGAATTTTTTAAGTTTATTTATATTTTTCTGAACGATGGGATTGGCAAGCATCTTGTCATTCATGGCCGGACAAATAAGCGTTGGTTTTTCCTGAGCCATAATTGTAGTAGATAACAAATCATCGCCAATGCCCGAAGCAATTTTTCCGATTATGTTTGCCGTTGCCGGCGCAATAACAAACGCGTCGGCAAATTCCGCAAGTGTTATATGCGCCATTTCATATTTATCCGCCGGAACAAACATATCCGTATAGACCTGATTCTGCGAAAGGGTTTGCAGTGTTAAAGGAGTTATAAATTCCTTTGCGCTTTTCGTCATGATAACTTTTACCTGAGCCCCTTTTTTAATGAGCGCACGAATTAATTCCGCCGCCTTGTAGGCGGCAATGCCTCCGGTAACACCTAAAACAATTTTTTTGTTCTCCAGCATATCACTAATCTTCCCGATATATTTTTATTCAAACCTCTCATCAGAAATACAACTGCACTCAATCTATTTGCGAAATATAACAGCGCTTTTCAACAATATCAAGGCATAATTATCTTTATTACCTTTAATATATTTTAGGAAATTTTAGGATTGTTGAACTAACCTTTGTTTGGCGGGGAAATTTGTCTTGCAAAACATCATTAAAGTTATTATAAGCCCCGCAGACGTATCATCTCACATTTTCAGGGGATTATTATGAAAAGGTTCAATTTATTTTATATCAAAATCTCCATAGCCATTTTAATTATCGCTGCTCTGGGTTGGTTTTTCTTCGGCAGTTATGTGGAACTAGGGAAACCGGCAATCAGGTTTGCTCAGGGTGTCACCGCCATCGGCAGACAAAAAACATTGGAAATTAATTTTTCCGATTCACAGAGCGGTCTTTCCCATTTGAATGTAGAAATCATTCAGGATAACAAAGGCCAGATTTTGGCAGATAAAAAAATAACCTCCAAAGGGAAAAAACAGGAAATCTTATCCATTGCTGTAAATACAGCTGATTTGAAACTCCATGACGGCCCGGCCACGATCAAAGTCTCGGCTACGGACTATTCTCTTTTCAAAAATCAAAATATTTTATCCCAAAATGTGAAAATTGATACAATTCCGCCACAGATTAATCTGCTGAAAACCGTTAATTACATAAATCAGGGCGGTACAGGCTTTATCGCTTACCAGTCATCTAAAAAAATTACTGATACAGGAGCTTACATTAATAATTGTTTTACTCCCGGCCAAGCCACATTGATTGACAATAAGGCTTCTTATGTCATTTATTTCGCAGTACCGATGGATGCAGATAAAACCAAGACCGGAATAATGATTTTCGCTCGTGATGAAGCCGGCAACGAAACAAATGTTGCCTTTCCCTGCGTTATTAAGGCAAAGAAATTCCGTCACGATAAAATGAATTTGAGTGAAAGTTTTTTGCAACAGAAAATGCCTGAATTTCAAGCAATGATTCCATCTTTGCAAGGCAAAACTCCACTGGAAGTATTTACCTATATCAATTCTCAAACACGTAACGAAAATTTTCTGACCATTCAAAATATTTGCAAAAAATCTACACTTAAAGCTCTTTGGGAAGGAACTTTCCTGCGCATGAGTAATGCGGCGCCCATGGCTCTTTACGGTGATAAGAGAGATTATGTCTTTGATCGTAAAATTGTCGGTGAATCTATTCACACCGGGGTTGACCTGGCATCCAACGCCCAGGCACCTATTGAGGCAGCCAACAGCGGTGTTGTTGTCTTCATGGGGGCATTGGGTATTTACGGAAACGCTGTTATTATCGATCACGGCCTGGGATTGTTCAGCTTATACGGTCATTTATCCGTCATTAATACGAGCGTCGGCAAGAATGTGGCGAAGGGTGAAAAAATCGGCAATTCCGGATTGTCCGGTCTAGCGGGTGGAGATCATCTGCATTTTAGTATTCTTGCCGGTGGACAATTTGTCAATCCGCAGGAGTGGTGGGATCCGCATTGGATTAAAGACAATATCATCAGGTAACAATATTCTTTTCCTTCTCTCTAATAAAGAGAGTCCTTTAAGAACTATTCTAATTTTTATTAATATCGCGATGGTTTAGATTGACCAAGTACTTCATTGACGAGAAATGCAAGGCCAGTTTATTAGCCATAACTACGGAACGATGCTTGCCGCCCGTGCAACCCATGGCAATATTCAAGCGCACTTTCCCCTCTTTTTCATACAGGGGAATGAGTAAATTCATCAAATCCAATATTTTTTTCAGAAATTCTTTGCTTTGTTTGTTATGCATAACGTAGTTCTGCACTTCAACATTATGCCCGTCATAATTTTTTAAATTTTCAACAAAATAAGGGTTGGGCAGAAACCTTACGTCAAAGACAAGATCAGCATCAGCAGGCAATCCATAACGATAGCCAAAGGAAGTCATATTAATGGCCATTTTCTTCTTTCTGGAGGATGGCAAAAAATGACGTTGCACTATATCTTTTAGCTGATGAACATTAACAGAAGTTGTATCAATAATTTTATCAGCCATTTTTTTTAAGGATGATAACTTTTCTCTTTCCATCAGGATGCCTTCCATAATCATTCCCCTTTCGGAAAGAGGATGAATACGTCTGGTCTCACTAAAGCGATGTAATAGAGATTCGTCGCTGGATTCAAGGAAAAGAATCTCAATTTTGTATCCTTTTTGCTTTAGTCCCGCAAATATTCGCTCGTACTTATCGAGAAAGCTTCTTTCCCGTAAATCCATGACCATGGCCACTCGTTTTATTTCCGGAGAAGAGACTGTTGTTATGGCAAGAAATTTCGGCAACAAAATAACAGGAAGGTTATCGACGCAGAAGAAACCAATATCTTCCAAAGCCCTGAGTGCAGTACTTTTACCAGAGCCAGAAAGACCGGTGATAATCACGACTCGAAGATTTTTCATTTTTCTGTCACCTTGTTTAATAAGATAAGATCATTAATCGCGGATGTTTTCCCATGAGGAATAGCGACTCCATCGCCTATTCCGGTAGAACCAAGATTTTCTCTCTGTTGTAAAGTTTCAACAATCAATGACGGGTTAAGATTACGGCCACCATGGATTAAGGTATTAACTAACTCAGTCAACACTTGAACTTTTGTTTTGGCCAATAAATTGGCATTGATAAATTCAATTTTAAAAAATTGATCCAGTTGCATTTACCATATACCTATCAATAGCTAGCTATTTGTCTCGATCAGGACATAATTTCCGTCATCGCGACGATAGACCAGACTTACGTTTTCAGAAGAAGAATCTCTATAAAGAATAAAGCGATCCTTTGTACCTTCTATCTCCATGATCGCTTCATCAAAAGACATTGGTTTTAATATTACTTTATGCGCTTCCGCAATTTTAGTTACTGTTGGTTCTTCAGCTTCTTCTTGATCAAGTTTTTCATTGCTTCGGCGAATGCTTCTGGGCTTATGCTCTCTGATTTTTTCTCTTTGTTTTTTAAGTTGTCTTTCAATTTTTTCTATACAGCTATCGATGGCGAGATGCATATCTTTGGCTTCTTCTTTTGCGTTTATATTCCAGCCGCTGGAGCTTAGATTTATTTCTGCAAAATGCCTGAATTTTTCCATGGATACTACAATATGAGCTTCGGCCGGCGCGTCTAAATATTTTTTCAGTCTTTGAATTCTTTCTTCTGCGTAAACTTTTTGCCAGTTCTCCCCTTCACCGTTTCTAAAAGTTACGGAAATCTTCATAATCATTCCTCCTTAATTAATTTAATCAGCTCAACATTACAATAATCTTAAAAATATTTCTTTCTCTTAGATGAAGGTAATATTCCCATCATGTCCCTATACTTAGCAACGGTGCGCCTGGCTATATTTATTCCCTTTGCTTGCAGTATCTTAACAATTTCGCAATCACTGTAAGGTTTTTTGGGCGCTTCGCCGTTGACTATTTGCTTTATTTCTTCTTTGACACTCTTCGAAGCAATATTTCCCTCGGATGTTCTTTTAATGGAACTGCCAAAGAAATATTTCATTTCAAAAATACCCTGTGGCGAATGCACATATTTGTTATTTACTACACGGCTAATGGTGGATTCATGCATTTCTATATCATTGGCAATATCGTGCAGCACCAGAGGTTTAAGGAAATCAATACCAAGGTCAAAAAATTCTTTTTGAAATTTGACGATGCTTTCCACAACTTTATATATCGTCTTCTGCCTTTGCTGTATGCTCTTAATCAGCCATGTAGCCGACTGCACTTTATCTTTTATATATTTTTTCCCGTTTTCTTCCTCGTAATGACCATGATCGGCAAGCCCCGCCATAATTTCACGGTAAAAATTACTTATGCGTAAACGCGGCAAGCCATCATCATTAAGAATTATTTTATATTCATCTCCCACTTTTATTATATAAGCATCGGGAATGATCGGTTGAATCTTTTCTTCGGAATAAATACCTCCTGGTTTGGGATTCATTCCGCTGATCAATAATACAGCCAGTTCCACTTCGCGCAGAGGAACTTTTAATTTATGCGCAATATGGACATAATTTTTCAATTCCAGATCTTTAAGATAATCCTTGATGATAACTTCAATGATCTTATTCTTCACGCCCAGCATTCTTGCTTGAATTAAGAGACATTCCTGCAGATTACGGGCGGCAATTCCAGGTGGATCGAATTCCTGTACCTTTTGCAAAACAGTTTCGACAAATTCCTCGCTTACATTTTCCAGTTGCATGATTTCTGAAACGGTCGCACATAAATAACCATTTTGATCAAGATTGCCGACAATTTGAGTGCCGATACGCGTTTCATCTTCATTAAAAGATGAAAGATTCATCTGCCACATCAAGTGTTTTGTCAGCGACTGGCCTTCGGTAAGAACATTATCCCACGATGTTGCTTCCCCATCTCTGCCGCCGTAAGTTACGCCTACCGGACCGTAATCTTCAAGATAATTAGCCCAGTCAAATTCTTCGCGACCATCTCCTTCCCCGGTCAGCTCTTTTGCCCGCTCGACTATTTTTAAATCTTCACGTTCAACAGATTGGACATCTTCTCCGATTTCCGCATGAGTTTCCTCTTCATTTCCTTCGTCCGGGGAAACTTCTTCCAAAAGAGGATTTTCTTCCATTTCCTGACTAATTGTTTCGATAAGTTCCTGCCGGGACAACTGCAACAACTTCATAGCCTGCTGCAGTTGAGGAGTCATGATCAACTGTTGGGTAAGTTTTAAACTCTGTTTTAGCTCAAACGCCATAATAAAATACTTGTTTTAAATAATTCCTATATATTAAAAGTATCGCCGAAATAAAATTTTCGCGCCAGTTCGCTTTGAGAAATCTTATCCGGAGGACCTTCAACTAATACCGCGCCTTCATTGACAATGTAAGCGCGGTCGCAGCAGGAAAGAGTCTCCCGCACATTATGATCGGAAATAATTATACCGATTCCTTTTGCTTTTAACTTTTCGATTATTTTCTGAATGTCGGCGACAGCCAACGGATCAATTCCGGCAAAAGGCTCATCTAAAAGAATATATTTGGGGTGAGT
>JQOA01000263.1 GCA_000753945.1 Smithella sp. D17
GAGAAATCTTTTGATATCAATACCTCTTAGATTCCTCACTTCGTTCGGAATGACAAACGGAGGACTTTTGCAATTACCTCTCCATGTTTTATTATTTTTTACTATAAAGAACTACCAATATTATCAATAACATCCATTTTTATGTCTCTTTTGGCAAGACATGAAATCGGAGTTATGCAAAGCTTTCGTTAAGCTCTTAAGCTGGAGAGCTGTTCAATCCTTTCTCATCTTTCTGATACACTTTTCCACACACTGTACACTTCAATTTGTCGTCCAGTTTTTCACCGCACTCGCAGGCCCACCCGATTTGGCGGGCGGGATTTCCTACAACCAGGGCATGGTCGGGCACGTCTTTTGTCACGACTGCCCCGGCACCGATGAAGGCGTAACAGCCAATGGTATGACCGCAAACAATGGTGCAGTTGGCGCCCATGGTCGCGCCTTTCTTCACATGCGTCTGGCGCACCTGATCCATCTTGCCGATTTCCGCCCTGGGGTTGTATATATTGGTAAATACCATCGAGGGGCCGCAGAAGACGCCATCTTCCAGGGTAACACCTTTGTATACGCTGACATTGTTTTGTATTTTGCATTTTTTGCCGATTATCGCATCGGGGCCGATGACAACGTTCTGGCCGATGTTGCAGTTTTCACCGATTTTTGAGCCGGAGAGGATGTGGGAGAAGTGCCAGATTTTCGTTTTTTCGCCGATGGCGACGTTGTCGTCTATGATAGCTGTTTCGTGGGCGAAAAAACTCCGGGTTATAGGTAATGGGTCAGGGGTAAGGGGTAATGCTTGGGTTATAGGTAAGAGGTCAGGGGTAAGGGGTGAATGACCTCTTTCTTTTTGTTCGAGGGATTGCTGGCTGAGTTCAAGGATTTTTAAGACGCGCAGGCCTTCTTCACCGGAGGTGATCGGTTTGGCATTGGTTTTGATGGAATGCAAGAAGGCTTTGCATTCGGCTTTGAGGGGTTCTTCCCAGATGTCGTTGAGATCAACAGGTATGCTTTCCGCTTTATTAGGCACGGGAAGTCCGTTTTGCCAGTTGATGGTGTGGGGATAAAGAACCAGTTTGGTTTCGATGGGTTCGGTATCATCAAAAACCAGCATACCGTTACTGCCGACGATAACCAGTTTCTGCTCTTTGTAGGGATTGAGCCAGCTCACAAAGATATGCGCGCCGATGCCGGAGGGGAATTTGAGGTTCGTCATTGTGACATCAGCAATTCGCGCATGCAGAAAGTTGCTGCCGACGGAATCAACATAGGAAGGTTGCTCGCCGGTCAGGCTTAAAATAATAGAAATATCATGGGGCGCAAATGACCAGAGGATATTTTCCTCCCGCCGGATTTTGCCGAAGCTCAGACGGCGCGAATAGATATATTGAAGTCTCCCGATTTTTCCCGTTTTTATCATCTCCTTCAGCCTGATAATGGCGGCATGGTAATGCAGGATATGGCCGATAAAAATGATTTTCTTTTTATCGGCAGCAAGCTGAACGAGTTTTTCTCCATCAGCTTGATTCAAAGAAAGTGGTTTTTCCACAAAGACGTGTTTGCCGGCATTGAGTGCTTTTTCTGCAATGTCATAATGAAAGACAGCCGGGCGGCAATCACAACGCCCTTGATGGCTTTATCTTTAAGTACGGTGTTGAAATCGTCGGTGATGGCAACATCAGGATAGGTTTTGGACATCTCTTCACGGATGGATTGTGCGCCATCGCAAATGGTTTTGAGAACGCCTAATTGATGAAAATTGCGCACGAGATTTTTGCCCCAGTATCCGGCGCCAATAATTGCGATGTTTTTTTTAGTCATACTAATTATTTCCTTTCAATATAGTTCGTGATCTCTTGCAAAACGCGGCTTGCCGCTTGTCCATTTCCATATAGCGCTGCCTGTTCAGTTGGTGGCTTAAAATTGTGTACGGCATCTATAATTGCAGTTGGGTTTGCTCCAGTCAGTTTGTTCCATCCGTTTTCTACTGTTTCTACCCACTCCGTTTCATTTCTTAGTGTAATACATGGTACTTTAAGCCAGTATGCCTCTTTTTGGATGCCACCGGAATCAGTAAGAATCATTCTTGCTGAATTTTCCAAGGCAATCATGCCGAAATAGCCTACGGGATCAATGATTCTGATATGCGGCTTCATCCGGCAATTCATGCCATTAAGTATTTTCCTCGTTCGGGGATGGATCGGTAGTACAATTGTTTCTTCAAGAGAATTTAACGCGTTTATAATGCTTTGAAGGCGTTCTTTATTATCAGTGTTTTCTGCGCGGTGAATTGTTGTTAAAAGATATGTTCCATGTTGCAGATGAAATTTTTCTTTGATGTCTATATTGTGCTGAACTTTATTGACAGCAAACTGTAGCGCATCCGCCATCACATCGCCGACGATAGTTACACCTTTTGAAATACCTTCATTAGTGAGGTTGTTGACGGCGATCTGACTGGGGCAAAGTAATAGATGAGATAGATGATCTGCCACAATCCGATTGATTTCTTCAGGCATAAGGCGATTGAAACTCCGCAGTCCCGCCTCCACATGGGCAATTGGTATATGAAGCTTTGCGGCGGCAAGAGCTCCCGCCAGAGTGGAATTGGTATCTCCATAGACAATTACCCAGTCCGGTTTTTCAACGATCAGCACTTTTTCAATAGCCGCGAGCATTTCACCTGTCTGTTGACCATGCGTACCGGAACCAATGCCGAGATTATATGCCGGTTCGGGAATCTCAAGCTCGCGGAAGAATATTGCCGACATGTCTTCATCATAATGCTGGCCGGTATGAACTAAAACCTCGGTAATGGGTAATGGGTTAGAGGCCATAGGTGAAGCATCATTTGTGAAGGGTGCGGTGTCAGGTGTCAGGCGATTATGCTCGTCAATAGCGCGGGAAACAGCAGCAGCCTTAATAAACTGTGGCCTTGCCCCTATGATTGTTACTATTTTCATTTAAAAATTCAGTTTTGATGATCTCGTAAAAAGTCGGAATTTTCACATTTTGTCATTCCGATGAAAATCGGAATCCAGTTATTTCAATGACTTCTGGATACCGGCTTTCGCCGGTATGACGACATTTGAACTTTTTACGGGTTCATCAGTTTTAAATACCTTTGTGTCATTTCGACCGTTGGGAGAAATCTTGCTTTTTGGGTTTAAGATTTCTCGTCGCTACGCTCCTCGAAATGACAAATTGATCAGTTTTTACAAAATTTTCTATGGGTTACCTCTGACCTATAACCCATTACCCATGATTTCCGCAATCTTTGTTTGTTGGTCTTCTGTTAGATACGGATGCATGGGAATGCTGAAAATGCGGCTGGCGCAGTCCTCGCTGACGGGGAAGTCACTTTTCTTGTATCCAAGATGGGAAAATGCCGTTTGCATATGTAGCGGTTTGGGATAGTAAATTGCCGTTGGAATTTTGTTTTCCTGAAGTTTTTTTAACAGAACAGTACGATGACTTTCGTCTTTTGCTAAAAGCGAATATTGTGCCCAGGCCGACCGGATGCCCGGTCGCGGGTTATGGGTGATAGGTAATAGGTCAGGGGGTATTAAATTTGTATAGCGCTGGGCGACGGTTTGACGCAGTTCGACTTCTTCCGGGAAGATATTAAACTTGGCCAGTAGAATGGCGGCCTGCAATGTATCAAGTCGGCCATTGATGCCAATGCGAATGTTGTCATATTTATCACTGCCTTTGCCGTGTACTTTTATGGAGTTCATTATTTGGGCCAGTTGGGTGTCGTCGGTAAAGCACATGCCGCCGTCGCCGTAGCATCCTAATGGTTTGGCTGGGAAAAAGGAAGTACAGGCAATATCGCCGAACGAACAAGACATTTTATGTTTATATTTCGCACCGAATGATTGTGCGGCATCTTCAATTATAAATAAGCCATGTTCTTTGGCAATAGGTTCTATGGCATCGTAGTCGGCGAGCAAACCGAAGAGATCCACGGGGATAATGCAACGGGGACGAAGAATTTCCCCCTCACCCTTGCCCTCTCCCACAGGGGGCGAGGGAAGAACTTTTGGTAAGGGGTAAATGGATGGATCGTTGTTTTTCAAGGCTTTGATGGCCAGGGCGAGTTTGGTCGGATCGATGTTGAAAGTTTTGGGATCAATATCAACAAAAATTGGTGTGGCACCAAGAAGCTCTATTACTTCGGCTGTGGCGATAAAAGTGAAAGGTGTGGTAAAGATTGCGTCGCCCGGTTTTACACCATATGCCATAAGCGCCATCAGCAGTGCATCAGTCCCGGAAGCACAGGCTATCGCATGTTTGACGCCGACATATTCCGCCAGTTTTGATTCCAGTTCTTTTACTTCCGGCCCTAATATGTAGTTGCCATGATCAAGAACTTTATTGATGTTTTTTTCTATTTCATTTCTGATTCGTTTCTGTTGCGATGCCAAGTCGATGAAATTCATTTTATTTCCTTTAAATTAGAATTTAAGTACCATTCTACTGTACGTTTTATTCCTTCAGTGAAGTCACTTCTACCTTGTAGTTCAGCAGTTCGCGAGCAAGAGAAATATCGGCTAGCGAATGTTTGACATCGCCTTTGCGGGCGGGGGCAAAAATAGGCTCGACAAAGACAGACGGATTAGATGCTTTAGACGGATTGGACGGGTTAGCATCCCCGGATGCATTAGCAAACAAAGACGGGTTGGACGGTTTAGTAACCCCAGACGGATTAGAAGAATGGAGGATTGGTTTTCCACCTCCGTCACTTCGTGACATCCGGCATTCGCCGGACTTACGCCTCCCGTCTGATGTAGAATTCGGACTGATCGGGGATCCGTCCCTACAGGTTTCACTTCGCGCCAGCGGAGGACACGGCAGATGTTTGGACGGTTTAGAAGCTTTAGCAGATTTCATAAGTACCTCTTGGAAAATGTGAAAAGTGAATAGTGAAGAGCATTAAGTAATTAAGGGTTAAGTCGTTCTATTTTCTCTGCCACAGCAACTGGACGGGCAGTGCGGTAAGGTGTTCTCCGAAGGGAATGCTTTCCGTACCAGTATATAAAACGATGCCACGCCGGAAACGTTTGCCCGCTGTTTCCGCAAATGCCCGGAGTCCATTGAAATCATGAGCATGTACCGTCGCGCTTGCCTTGACTTCAATTCCGACAATGTTCCCGGCTCTGTCTTCAAGAACGATGTCCACTTCCTGACCTGTCTGGGTACGAAAGTGAAACATTTGCGGTTTGACGGCGCTCCAGGTGCTCTGTTTTTTTATTTCCATGATGATGAAATTTTCAAGTAACGGACCAATCATTTCACTCGTATTTAATCGTTTTTGATTAACACCGAGCAGATGTGACATGAGACCTGTGTCACCCATGACAATTTTTGGCGTTTTTACCAGCCTTTTCGTCAGGTTTCCTGACCATGCGGGCAAGAACTGTATAAGAAATGTCGCTGTCAGCAGGCTCATGTATCGCTTGAGCGTGCTCTGCGGCATTGCCAGCGTGCGGGATAGCTCAGCGAAATTTAGAAGCGCCGGCGAACGCGCGGCGATGACAGCAAGAAGCCGGGGCAGACTGGTCAGGCCTTCGATATTGGCCATATCCCTGATGTCCCGCTGTAGTATGGTTGTCATATATGATTCGAACCACGCCTGCCGCCTGTCCTCTTTCAACCTGTTGATTGCTTCGGGGTAGCCTCCTTTGATGATTTTTTCGCGGATGGCATGCAGTTCTTCCGGCTGCGGGCTTTTAAGATGAAATGTATCTGCAAATAGAGCATCCACAAAAGTTTCCTTTACGCCGGTAAGTTCACCCTGCGAGAAAGGCCAAAGGGAGAGTATCTCCATCCTGCCGGCAAGGGATTCGGATAAACTGGGTACCAAAAGAACATTGGTGGAACCGGTAAGTAAAAATTTACCCGGTTGCCGGCAACGATCAACGTCAGCCTTAATGGCCGCAAAGAGTTCCGGTGCCTTTTGTACTTCATCAATGACGATGGCTCCATCGATTCCGGCAAGGAAACCGGTAGCATCATTTCGGACGGCAGCCAGTACGGATGCTGTGTCCAGTGTAATGTACCGTGCAGGATGGGCTTGTTCTACAATGGACTGGACAAGTGTGCTTTTACCGGTCTGGCGAGCGCCATTGATAAGCACAACCGGCGTATCAGCCAGAGCATCGAGTATATTTTTCGTTATATTTCGTTGAATCATGGTTGTATTATAACCATTTAGTGGTTGATTATCAACATAAAAATAAGTAATTAAGTACCTTTAAAGACAAGTGAATAGTGAATATTACCGCTTGTGAAAAGTGAAGGGTGAAAAGATATAAGATTTCTCCCTACGGTCGAAATGACATTTATTCACTGTCCCGCATCGCTACGCTCTTCAAAAAAGTGAAAGAGGCACAAGGGGCTGTTTACTTATTAACTTCAGGCCAGTTTAAACGCGTTGTCTTCAGCGATCTGCTTGCCGCGGGTAACGGATTTACTGATGGCCGGAAGGGATATCCCCAGCCTCCGGCTTAAACTGGACATGGAAACACCCAGTTCCCGAACCGCCCAATAGCACAAAAGGCTCCGGGCGTTCACGATGTGCTGCTGTTTGCCGGTGGAGAAGTTATCAAGAACGCGGACACTATGGCCACATCTTACGAGTTCTTCGACGATGTTTGAGCCGATGAATCCGGCACCGCCGGTCACCAAATAACTAGACGGTTTAGAGGATTGGAAGATTGGAGGATTGGCAACAACAGACGGATTAGA
>JQOA01000264.1:0-5520 GCA_000753945.1 Smithella sp. D17
CTCAGCAAGTTGTCAAGGACGATGCGCATTAATCTTAAATCCGCAGTGTCTTCCAGAGAGTCAGCGATACTTATCTCAACATGCCTCCGGGGTTGAGACTTTTGTAATTCACTCATTACTGACCGGGCAATCAGAGTTAGATTGACTTTTTCAATGTTCATTTCCATCCGTGTAATACGGGAAAGCTGTAGCATATCTTCTATAAGATCCGCCATCCTTCTTGTGGCTGTCTTTATTCTTGTCAAATAATCCTTGCCTTGTATATCCAGTTTATCACGGTAGTCTTCCAGGAGCGCCTGACTGAAACCCTCAATTGACCTGAGGGGGGCGCGCAGGTCGTGGGAGGCCGAATAAGAAAACGCTTCCAGTTCCTTATTGGATGCTTCGAGATGTATAGTACGCTCACGCACCAGTTCTTCCAAATGTTCATGGTATTTTTCCAGTTCTTTTTCCGCTTTCTTGCGTTCCGTGAGATCCATCCCAATCCCCATAAAATAGGACTGATCATTTACTTCAAATTTTGCACCGGTAAGGAAGAAAGGTATCTGATGGCCATCTTTCGCTAACAGAGGGGCCTCTATGGAACTTTGACCATTTTCCATCACCTCGTCTATAGCTTTTAAAATTGCGTCTCTATATTCCGGTGCAAACCATTCCGTAACATGGCGGTCGTGTATCTCCTCAGCATTAAAACCCAAAAGCGTTTCAACCTGCTTGTTAGAGAGCCTAAAACGGTTTTCGGGGTAGGTGAAGAGATAAAAAATTTCGGGGAGGTTATCCAAAACTGATTTTGAAAATCGTTGTTCCTGTCGCAACGCTTCTTCCATGCGCTTACGATCAGTGATGTCCCTCTCCACAACCACGAACCCGTTTGCTTTACCATTTGCGTCCACTATCAGATTTCCAGTAGCTTCAATGGACACTCTGCGCCCACTCTTGGTAATAACAGTGAACTCGGCGACATTAATACCACTTCCCATCAGTAACTCTTGCATTTTTGCAGTAACCTTTTCTTTATCTTCCGGCGCGATATAATCCGGGGCGCTTACCCCAAGATCTTCTGTTTCAAACAATCTCTTTGCAGCTTCGTTTACGTTTATAACCTTTCCCTCCAGATCAAGGATCAGAATGGGGTCAAGGGCTAGTTTGAGAGCGTTGGAGAGTATGGCTGTTTCCGCTTCAGCCTTCTTACGTTGGGTGATATCTGTGTTAAAACCATGCCAGATTATACTGCCGTCAGGTAGTTTTTCGGGTGTGGAAGTGCCCAATATCCATCTAAGCGGTTTACCGGGGACTTGAACCCTGTATTCGCATTGCCACGGAGACATTTTTTTTGCCGAGAGTTTGATGGACTCGACGAACCTGTCAAAATCTCCATGGTATACAGCTTTAGCTATCGGAGAAAAATCGTTGACAATGTCCTCAGGAGAACATCCGTAAATATCTTTGACGGCGTCCGTGGAAAATGGAAGACAAAAGCTTCCATCGGGTTTCATCTGGAACTGGTAAATAATTCCAGGAACGTTGGCAGACAATTTCTTAAACACGATGTCACGTTCTTTCAAAGCTTCTTTCGCGCGCTTGCGTTCGGTGAGGTCATTTGAAATTCCCAGAAAACCTATAGGTTTGCCTGATGAATTTTTGCGCAGCGAGACGGAGCTTTCGATGTATCTTTTAGATCCGTCTTTTCTTATAATATAATAGCCAAACTCTTTAATGATTTTTCCTGTTTTGTAAACTTTATTATACGTCTGAAAGACTTTCTTCGCAGTTTCTTTATCTGTATGGTCACGGTAATTTTGTCCCATTAATTCTTCTCTGGAATATCCGAGTGCCCGGCACACCGCATCATTGAAAAAAGTAAAATTGCCGGCAAGATCAACTTCAAAATAGCCATCTGCAATATTTTCAACCATGTTTCGGTATCTTTCCGCTTCTTCTCTTTTTAGCGGTTTAACCGTAAGCGTTTTCAGGGGAATAGCATCTTTTATTTCCGGTTTGGTTTTTTTTCTTTCGATTTTTTTTGGCAATAAAGATTTAACGGAAGGCGACTTTTTCTTTGTCGCAGCTTTAGCCTGCTTTTTATTTTTGGAATTGGCACTTATCTTTTTTTTCATAGTTCAAATTTCCTTATGATCTGTTACTGATAGCTATAGTACGCTCCCATTATCAGAACAAATCTTGTCTCTGCCGTTTTTCTTTCCTTTGTACATTAGCTGATCTACACGGTCAATAAACATCTTAACATCTTCCCTCAGGTTGTACTGAGCAAGGCCGATGCTTACCGTCATATAGACTTTTTGACCTGGAACAGGAGAGAAAGCCTCATTTTTCAATTCCATTTGGATTCTTTTCGCTGTGACGAGCCCTTCCTCTCTTGTCGTTATCGGCAGTATAATCGTAAACTCCTCGCCGCCGTAACGATAAGCTGTGTCAATCTCGCGCAGGCATCGCTTCACCACCTGGCCGATTTTTGATAAAACATAATCTCCTTGAAGATGTCCGTATGTGTCGTTAAAATCTTTAAACTTGTCGATATCCAGCATCAAAAGAGTCAACGGATGTTCGTGGCGGTTGGATCGCTCTGTTTCTTTTTTAAGCTGAGAGTAAAAGTGCCTCGAGTTATAAAGCTGTGTGAGGTCGTCAATTATACTCAATTCCCGGTATTTTTCTTCACTTTGGCGAAGCGCTTCTTCCACCCGCTTGCGTTCCGTGATATCTCTGCCTTCGCCCAAAATGGACACGGGTTTGCCATCCTTATCCTGAATAAAACTATGCGTGCTTTCGATCCATAAAGTCCGGCCGTCTTTACAGCGGCATTCAAATTCCAAAATATGTTTCAGGGATGGCGGCGGCGGAGTTGTACTGACCTTAGTCATTTCCCTTGAGAATATATCCTTAGCTTTTTGGAAGGAGGTTTCTGTGAGGAGATTATACAAATGTATTTTGTTAAGTTCCTTTAGTGTGTAACCCAGCAGCTTTTCCACAGACGGGCTCATGTATTTCAATTTTAAGTTTAAATCCATGAGCCAAATCTGGTCTTTCATGTGATCTGCCAGCAGCCGGTACAAAGCTTCGCTTTTCTGCAGGGCTTCCTCTAATTGTTTACGATGAGTGAGGTCATTTGAAATTCCCAGAAAACCTATAGGTTTGCCTGATGAATTTTTGCGCAGCGAAACGGAACCTTCTATGTATCGTTTAAATCCGTCTTTTCTTATAATATAATAGCCAAACTCTTTAATGATTTTTCCTGTTTTGTAAACTTTGTTATATGTCTGAAAGACTTTCTTCGCAGTTTCTTTATCTGTATGGTCACGGTAATTTTGTCCCATTAATTCTTCTCTGGAATATCCAAGCACCCGGCACACCGCATCATTGAAAAAGGTAAAATTACCGGCAAGGTCAACTTCATAATAGGCATCTGCAATATTTTCAACCATGTTTCGGTATCTTTCCGCTTCTTCTCTTTTTAGCGGTTTAACCGTAAGCGTTTTCAGGGGAATAGCATCTTTTATTTCCGGTTTGGTTTTTTTTCTTTCGATTTTTTTTGGCAATAAAGATTTAACGGAAGGCGACTTTTTCTTTGTCGCAGCTTTAGCCTGCTTTTTATTTTTGGAATTGGCACTTATCTTTTTTTTCATAGTTCAAATTTCTTTATGATCCGTTACTGATAGAGGCGAGTTATGAGTGATTAATGCCGGGGATGTCCGGGTAGTTACTGTTGCTGTGTGAAAATATTCTGCTTAAACAACTTAATTTATCATGGATAAGCTGGAACATGAGCCTCCCGTATGATAAGTTGATGAAAAGTTATTTAACCATCTTCTATTCTTCATATTCTACACTTGAAAATCATAAAGTCAATATTATTTGTGGTCGTAAGATATTGTTCTCCCCTTGATATCAGCAATGATTGCCATCCGGGCATGACAAAATTTTTACAAAATTATTTTTCGGCTATTGGCTTTTAAACAGATAATATACAGTAATTTATTTGTTTTTTATGAATGTGTCTATTCTCAAGTTATTTCCGTTGGTCGTTAGAGTTATCGCTCCATCACGGTCAGTGCGTAAAATATTAACGCCGGCAGATTTGTATCTTTGCAGGGTTGAAGGGTGTGGATGGTGAAATACGTTCGCTTTACCGGCGCTGACAATCGCATAACGACACGCGGCAGCTTTAATGAATTCGGTACTGCTGGAATGGCTGGAGCCATGATGTGGAACCACCAGAACGTCACTGCGCAAATCTTTTTTAGCTTCAACAAGCTGCTTTTCAACATCGCCGGATATGTCGCCGGGAATCAGAAAACTTACTTTGCCGAACGTTATTTTCAAGACCAGAGAAGAATCATTAACGTCATCATAAGAAAGATCATTTGCATTTTTGTCCGAATAATCGGGCGGCCATAATACTTGGACATGGACTCCGTTAAGTATTATTTCCGGAGATTTATTGGAGAGCATAAAAACACGTGGACTGTTGAACTTAATCGTCTTTCCCCATTCCGGAAAATCTTCCGGATCAACCGGCAGATTCGATTTCCATATTTGCCGGACATCAAAATTATTCATAATATAAATAAGTCCCAGTAAATGATCGGGATGAGGATGGCTGAGCACTGCCGTATCAATGTGGCTGATCCTTTCATAATAAAGAAAGGGAGCGACAACAGCCTTTCCAATATCAAAGGAGCTTTCCGGGAAACCGCCGCCATCGATAAGCATATTATCCCCGCCGGGAAATTGCACCAGAGTGGAGTTTCCCTGTCCTACGTCAATAACTGTAATTTTTAAATCAGAAGATAATTTATCTCTAACAGTAAAATAAGTTATGTCCGCGGCAAAAAATAAAACAGTGACAACTAATAAATATTTTATAATCCGGAAATGTTTCGATGAAAATTCCTTCGGTAGAATTCTTCTCTTCGCTTCAATATATTGAATAAGAAGAAAAATTAATAAATAAAAAACAGAAATTTCAATCAAATTAGGCCTGGTGGTATTAAATGAAGACCAGGGAAAAGCAGCTAATTTATTAATTATGTCTACTGATATTTGCACAAAGATAGAAGCCAGTTTAATAAAATAACCGGCAATGGTTGAAGAAAAGAAGGCGGAAAGGATAAAAAGCATGGATATAGCCAGCGTCAGTGTTCCCAGAAGCGGAACAGCAATCAGATTGGCAATAATTGTCACGCAGGAGACACGGTTAAAATAATACATGATCAGAGGCAATGTGCCGATTGTTGCCGCAATGCAAACGATAACCGACAAATAAACATAACGGATTATACCTTGCGTCCATAAAGGAAGCGTTGAAATATTTCCTGAAGAAATTCCACTGAACCTGGGTACAATATAAATTAACGCTAAGACAGCCATGAAAGAAAGCTGAAAGGAAATATCAAAAAGAGCTTGAGGTGAGATAGCCAGAATAATTAGTCCCGCCAAAGCCAGTGTGGAATAGAGGTCTTTTTGTTTTCCGGAAATCAGGGCGATCAAAAAAATCAGTGCCAT
>JQOA01000264.1:5545-6555 GCA_000753945.1 Smithella sp. D17
TTCCCGCAATGAAGGCGTAAATCAATACCATAAGAAATGCCGCCGTTGCCGCTAATTTGATTATGTTTAATCTGAGCATTAGATATTCTGAAGATTTCAAAATGAGAAAAGCGAAAAAGAAAGCTACAGCCGAAACCATTCCTATGTGCAGACCGGAGATAGAAAGGATATGCGCAGTGCCTGTTTTATTGAAATTATCCCGCACATCTGCGGGAATTTCATTTTGATTGCCGATAGTCATGGCTTCGATGATTTCCCTTTGTGGCGAAGAGGAATTTTTATTAATTATCTGTTTTAAATAATTTCTAAAAGATTCCAGATAAAGTCGCGTGCAGTTTGCTGTTTTCTGTCTAAGAAGTATAATCCTGGATGCGCCGGAAATAAATCCAGTGGCATATATACCCTGAAGATTCAAATAACGTTCATAATCAAACCCGCCCGGATTATTGAAATTATGAATCTTCTTTAAGGTTGAGTGAAAGCGGACGAAATCACCATATTGAAATTTTAAATCCGGTGGGATAACCAGACGAATATTGCCCGAGACCGAAACATATTTTTTATCTCTGATTATTCTCAAACAACGTACGATCAATACATTTTTATCGAGGTAGGCGAGGGGAGTTTCTATCACAATGCCTTCCATCGTCAGTGTGCCTTTATCGATATATTGCCCGATATGTTGATTGTGCTCAAAAAAATACCGCTGCTTTTGAATATTAAAGAACCCCAGCAGAAGGATAAGAAAGAGAATTAAAAATAGACCGGCAATCGGCCATTTGTTTTTGATTGTTATAATAAGAATAAGAAAAGTTAATATAATTGTGATTAATAAAAAATAATAGGGCAGGGAGAAATATCTTCCGGCAATAATTCCGGCAATGAATGCAATAAAAAGATAAATTAATGGTCTGCGCATATTTTCAAAATTATTTTTCTACAAGAAAATAGTTCAAATTAATTAGCCAAAACTTCTAAAATATTATAGTATAATTTAAAATTACAATTTG
>JQOA01000265.1 GCA_000753945.1 Smithella sp. D17
AACCAGCACTCCTTTGCCTTTATCCAGTTTTTTGATGGCTCTGCAGATTCAGCGGGAAATATTTGCCATTTTGCGTAAGATGGAAGATGAGGAAATTGGTCCCCGACAAATTAATGAAATCAAAAATTATTGTTCCCGGAGGCTCAATATAATATTCCCCCGCAGTTTATCGAAGCAGTCACTGAAGAGTCAGAGAAACATCATATTTTCTTCACTGGACCGGCCACTGCGTATCTGCGCGATAGTGAGAAATGAAGGTGAGCCGGGTGGCGCTCCATTCTGGGTTGAGGAACGCGATGGCAATCAAACTTTGCAGATTGTTGAAAGCGGGCATGTGGATAAAAGTAACAGTAAGCAGATGACCATCTGGTCCACTGCAAAATATTTCAATCCGGTGGATATGGTCTGCTGCACGAAGAATTATAAAGGAAAGAAATTCGATCTGGATAATTATGTAAATAATGATGCTTATTTAATTACCATTAAGAATGAAAAGGGACGCTCTCTTAAAGCTCTGGAATTACCGGGTCTCTGGAATGGCGCCATGGCTTACTGGAATACTGTTTTTGTGGAACTTCCCATAATAGTCTTCAATCCGGTGAAAACGGTTAATGATCTTCTACGTCCGGAACATTTAATCAAATAAATGGTTCTAATCTTCCAATCTTCCAATCTTCTAAACTTCTAAGCCGTCTAATCCTCTTGTTTTGTTATATAACCCATTTTTCACAATCCTCTCTCGCAGCTGCTTTGGCCTTTATGATATTTGATGAATTCTTGTGTTGATAAATTACATTTGCTTCGCGATCAGAGGGAGCATCACTATAGCGAACGCAGAGTGCGGCGGCAAGCGGAAGCAGGGCAATGATTCCATGAGGTATTATGACGAGGGGTCCGGGAAAGTCGGCAACAAACAAAACAATATCATCATCAGTTGAAAGTTTACGCAAGTTTTCATTATCTGAATTATTGCGGCCGACAATAATTTTGCCTTGATCATCCGCGCGAAAATGACGACCATATTTTAATAAGTCGAGATCATGAATATCATGGTCTTCCTGATGCGAAAATAAATCGCGCAGACGGCGTGTAAACATGGGATCAGTAAGCAGGCATCCTCCGGCGGGCGGCGCATAATCTGCAATACCGAAATCGGCAGCTAATTTTATTTGAAATTTGCGGCCGCGTCCCTGAATAGCAAGTAATTGCGAGCGATCAATTATTTTATCTCTTTCCGCTTTTATCGGGTCAAGGAGCTGGGCGCTCAACGGACGTAAAATGTAATCCGAATAGCCTGAATTTTTGGCTACAATATAAAGAGATTGTTTGTTTTGTGACATTGGACGTTGACCGAGAACCTCTCCGGTAATAATAAAATCAAAACCGGTCTTTTTCATTCTTTCCCCGGCGATTTGAAGCATAAGTGTATGACAATCAATGCAGGGATTCATATTTTTACCATAGCCATAGCGCGGAGATTTAAGCATCTTGAGATGTGGAGTTGTAATATCTTCAACAACCAGAGGCAGATTTAATACGCTTGCGGCGTAACATGCTTTTTGAGCGTCAAAAAAAGGGGTTGTAAATGTCAGACCGAGAACGTCAATCTTGAGCCTGCGGATTAGCTCAGCAGCCAGCATGCTGTCTAATCCACCGGAGAAAAGAGCAATAGCTTTAACCATAAACAACCATTAGTATTTGGCTATGTAAGCGGACCATACCTCCTGCAGCAGACCTCTTAATTCTTGATCAAAATCAAAATCAATAACGTACAAATCTTTATCGGTTTTAATCATGGTGCCGTTAAAGTTTAGGGCATAAGGCGCCTGTTTCTTCTCCGGTCCGGAAAATGTAAAATTACCGGAAATAAAAGGAATATTGAGACCGTGTAACACCTTTACCATTATGTCTTCCGGAGAATCGTTGTCCTTAACGAAGATAATTTCGTTGCCGGCTTGTTTTAGAGAATTTACGAATTGCGGGGACAGGATTTGTGAATAGATAATATATTTCTTGCCTTCTTTTTTTATCAGAACATCGGCTTTAATCGATAAATTAAAGCCGTCTTTTACGGTGTCGAACATTTGAATATCAACGTCTTTTTCGGCGCTCAATCCTAAATTGGAAACAAGTTCATAAGAAAAATCTCTGGCTGATATTGCAGGGAAGACCGGCACAGGCGGCAAAGAATAAACTTCGTCCGGTTTTCCGACAAGCCCGGTCTCGGGAGAAATTTCAGTGATAATTAAACCGTTTTTCCGGGAATAGTTTTTAATTGACTTGGGCAACAGCAAATTATTTTCATTAATCAGACGCAATCCTTGCTTTAATGATTTTGTCTTTTTGGGAAGAGTGCTGAAAATTACCCAATCGACCATTACTTCTACCGGCGGATATGCACCGATCATAAGAGGCTTTTCACTTTTAATCATCGAGTAACTTTTGGTAGTATTAATAACTTTTTTCAGGATAGCGATTACGTCGTCATTCTTGTCCGTTTTAACTAAATAGTAGTTTGCCCAATTATCACTGATCATCTTTTTGAGACTATTATTGGCACGGTTCTCCAGGTCAAGAAATACAGTCGTATTATCATCAAATTCAATTACAGGAATTTTAGAACAATCAATTGTCACCTGACCGGTTTTAGAGAAGGGAAGAAAATAATTGCCCGTAGTGGTAATTGATCCATTCATTTGGGTGATGATTTGCTTAAGTACAGCGAAACCGACTTCCGGTGGCATAACTTTTTTCTCTTTTACTTCACCAATTTTTTCAGATTGAGGTGGGGGGGGGGGGAAGTTTTGAAAAATTCTGTTCAATAGCTTTAGTTTTTGCAGCAGTTTTGGCTAAGACTGTTCTGCCGGGCAACTTTATAACTGTACCCGGATGAATCTTATTAACATTTTTAATACGGGGGTTTAATGATTTAATAATATTAACAGTTTTGGGAACATCGGTTTCCGCAACCCTTAGTTCGCGGCGGATGATTTCCATTAACCCGTCACCCTTTTTTATTTTATAATACCTGACCTTGGCAGAAGGAATTTTGTGAGTAGATTTGGAACGGGAAAAGGCTGTTTTTTTACTCTTAACTTCTTTTACTTTTGCCTCTGTTTTTACCTCTGGCTTTGCCGCGGTTTCCATAATCGGCTTTCCCGGAAGAATGAGCGATTGTCCCGACTCAAGCGCATTTGCCGGTTGGTAAACCAAGACGGCAAAAAGGGCACCAAAAATAAAGGCCAAAGCATATTGCTTAATCATTAGTATCTTCCCCCTGTTGAAGAGAGTGAATAAATAAATATTTTTTGATTAATTACTCCAATTGGCAAGAAAAGTCAACTTCTTATGTGATGTAAGTAAAAAATTTTATTAATTATCCGGTGGGTGTAAAGCTTAAAATTTATTTTTGAGGAATGTTTGTCTGTCTTTAAGGCTCTTTGGTCTTAAATTACTTTTTTCATGGCCGCAATGGCTACTTCAATTTGATCATCGGAAGGCTCTCTTGTTGTAATCTTTTGCAGCATTAGTCCAGGCCAGCTCAGCAGTTGTACAAGCTTTGAATGGCTGTATTTACCGGTAAAACGGATTGCTTCGTAAGAAATACCGGCAACAACAGGAAGGAGCAGGATTTTATAGAGTACTCTGTGCAGGAAATCCGGACGCCCTAGTAGAGAAAAGACTAATATGGAAATAATCATCACAAAAAGAATAAAGCTTGTTCCGCAACGGGGATGACGTGTAGAGAATCCTTTGACATTTTCCACGGTCAGTTCCTGACCATGTTCCCAGGCAAATACAGTTTTATGCTCCGCTCCATGGTACATGTATGTCCGTCGCATATCTTTCATTAAGAGCGTGGCGGAAAGAAAACAAAGGAAAATACCCAGTCGAACGCAACCTTCTAAAATATTCAGAAGAATTAAATTGGAAACGAAGATTTTAATTTTAGTAAAGAAAAATGCCGGTACGACAACAAAGAAAAAAATGGCCACAGTGAAACTGATGATAAACGAAAGATACATTTCCCATCCTTTGGGCTTTTTTTCTTCTTCCGACAAGGCGACTTCTGCAGAAAACATCAGACACTTAATTCCGATAATCATCATTTCAAATAAAGTTATTGTTCCGCGAATGAACATCCATCCTAATATTTTATAACGCTTGGTCAGAGGTATATATTCCCGTTCCTGAAAAACAATTTCTTTGTCCGGTCTTCTTACTGCTGCTGCAATTCTGTTGCCGTGACGCATCATAACGCCTTCGATAAGCGCTTGTCCACCGGCTATGTCTTCAGATTTAGGTTTGTCTGTCATGTAATATCATCCATTTTTTATTAATTTCATTATATACGCACAAAGCAGATTGTCCTTCGGTACGAAATATGAGTCCAATGCTTGTCCGTAACAAAAACTGTGATAGTGATTTATAGTATTTAATGATTAGTGTCAAATTATGATTTTAAATTCGTTGTTGCAAGATAAGCGTCCAATGATATAATGCCCAAAATTAAAGAAATGTATATAGGGTGATAAAATGAGTTCAACAGATTTGTTTATAAAAGAATATCAGGATCGTTTTGAAAAAAAGATAAGGGAAAATGAAATTTCCTCTCTGGAACACTGGAAAGCACAATTGGACAAAATTATCGCTACGCGGCAGGATAGTGTTGCTTCGACGCAGTCGCAAATCACAAAAATATCAGAGATGATGGCTAATCGGATCAAAATTTTAAAAAAGGGACAAAATGGATAATATAACCAATTTTTTATTTGAAGTCGGAATGCTCAGCAGAACGCCGCGCAGTGGTTATCAGTTTCTGGGCAGCGGCACGGAATCGGTAGCCGAACATATTTTGCGTACAGTGTTTGTAGGTTATACTCTTTGTAAAATGGATGATTCACTCGATGAATCTCGTGTTTTGAAAATGTGCATTCTTCACGATTTACCGGAGGCGCGCACCGGTGATATGAACTATGTCAATAAAAAATATGTGAATGTGGATGAAGTCAAAGCAGTTAAAGAATTAACGGAAGGGCTTGTTTTTGGTGAAGATATCAGGTCGGCGATCGAAGAGTTTAATGCGAAAGAGACCAGGGAGGCGCTAATTGCACGGGACGCCGATCAAATTGCTCTTATTTTACAATTAAAAGAATGCGGTGACCTGGGGAATAAATATTCGGAAGAGTGGATAAACTATGCCCTGCAGAGATTAACTACCGAAAACGGGAAAAAGCTTTCCGAAAGAATTATAAAAACAGATTCCTCGCACTGGTGGTTTAAAGAAAAAGGATCCTGGTGGGTTAACGGAAAGAACAGTTAGGCGTTCATCAATTGTTGCGAAGGAGCAAGTGTGATTAATAAAAAGCTTATTTTCCCGTTTATTTTTGTTATCCTTCTAAATCTTTTTTCTTGCGCCAATCAATTCGGTACAACGCTGATATCAAAACCGGATGAATACACTCATGTTTATGAAGCGAAAGAAAAATTCGTTCTTAGAGCTATTGCTGTTTTGCTAAAAGAAAAGAATATGGGCTGCAATGTCTCAATAGATAATCAGAAACACCTTGTCGATTCTGATTATGTGATTTCGGGTGATTGGCGTACAAAAACCAGAGCTAATGTCAAACAGAAAAATTGGAAAGAATGCGAAGTGATCCTTGTCGTGACGACGGAGAGAAAGACAGAAACAGGATGGGAAGTACGACGTCTGTTACAAAAAGAGCAATATGAAACTATTTTTAGAGTAATTGAGATGAGGATTTACGAAGAAATGTCCATCATCGAGTAGGAAGAAAATTATCGAGTAGGAAGAAAATCGGGATGATTATGAAGAATAAACAGGAAGTAGCTGCGGCTCCGCCACCACTGACTAAAGATCAGCAGTTGCTTACCGAAATAAGAGAGTTGCTCAGGAAATAAACCTTATCTTTAGTTTATTCGCTTTCACAGTTCGCGAACTCAGGCAATCCCTGTATGCAAGGATTGCCTGAGCCGAAAATTATATTACTTACTTTTTTGAACTGCTTTCGCGAAAGAAACCGGTTAAAAAATCAGTATCTTTCGGCGATAAATCAAATTTAAAAACTGCCTGTTCTACAAGTTTCTGTAAAGGCTGTTTATTTTCTTCTAAATTTGCTGATACCCACTTGATTGCTTTTTGCACATTTTCAGATTCAGGCATAATGGTGGTCATAAAAATATTCTCCTTATGTTGTTAAAAATTAATAGTTCCCGATATTCATCAATCAGGAATCTTTGATTATTATTTTTACCATAAATTATTTTTTAAATAAATTGAAATTATTTTTTATAATTTATCACTACTGTCCCAACGTTTTAGCTAACAGATGATGTAAAGTATAGAAAACAATGAGAATAAGCAATAAAAAGTTATTTATCGATTTGAAATATTTTTCTTCAAGATGTCATAGTCTCGCATTAAATGGCGAGGAGATGGCCAATGAATTCCGGAAGAACAATATTTTTTCAGATCATGGATTGCGGTTATCTGGATTACGCACGTCTTTACAAACTGCATCAATCGGCAGCATACTTTGTTACACGCGCCAACAACGCCAGATACCACCGGGGCGTTATTATCAGAAGATCGACAAAACGAGGGACTTCGGATTGGTTCTGAGCTTTTCCTCCAGGGAATCGATGATCGCCGCCCTTTCTACTGCGGGCCTGCTGCTCAAGCCACTAATTGTGGTGGATGGCGTGATTGGCACGCAGAAAAATCTCGATTGACTCAAGGAGCATGGGTATGGCTACCTTGTCGTTTCCCGCAAGAGGAAGATCGACGTTCCCTCATCCCTGGAGATGGTCACGGTCAGGGAGGACAAACGCAGGCTGATCCGGGCGGCGCTGATCAATAATCCGGATGCCGGGGAGATCGAGCTCTACTGTCATTCCTATCATGTGCTGCACGCCATTCGCTTCAAGTTGGGCAAGCGGGGAATAACGCAAAGCTGGTCCACGATCCGCAAGGGGCTCTCTACACACATGCGCATCACCACCACTATGAAAAGAGACGACGGCAAAATGATCCACATTCGCAAATTTTTATGAGGCAATTCGATCCTTTCATTAATCTTGACAATTATTGTGCAATCCATTAGCGTACCGCTTTAATTTTAGAAAATGGCAAAAACAGCATTATTACTTAAATGCCTTTTCGGAGGGAAATAATAATGATTGGTGTACTTATTACGACGCATGGCAATTTGGGAAATGAGTTGATAAAATCGGCAGAATTAATCAAGGGGCCATTAAACGATATATTGCACATTTGTGTTGATCAGGCAAAAGAGGTTGAAGATTTAAAAAAAGAAATCAGCAATGCCATCAAAAAACTGGATAAAGGCAAAGGAGTGCTGGTTCTTACAGACCTTTTTGGCGGTACACCTTCCAATATTTCGCTTTCTTTCATGAAAGAAGGAAAAGTTGAAGTTCTCACTGGAGTTAATTTGCCAATGGTGCTTAAGTTGTCGGAAGTCAAAGAAGATATGACTTTACGTGATTTTGCCTGTCTTGTTAAAAATTACGGGGAAAAAAATATTATGCTGGCTAGTGAAATTTTAAGCAAAAAAGCCAGCCGGTAATTATTTTGCGATTGTTCCTGCCGGAGGTGGCTCCATTTGGCGAAAGATTTGAATATAGTTTTGGTTCGAGTTGACAGCAGGCTTGTCCACGGTCAGATATTGGAAGCCTGGGTGCCCCACGTGAGGGCAAGATGTATTATTGTTGTTGATGACAAAGTGGCCGGTGATTCTTTTATGGAGACCATAATTAGAATGGCCGTTCCCAGCGAAATCGAATTAATCGTCAGCTCTGTAGAAGATTTTGTCCGGAATTATAGTTTCACCCACGGTCATGGTAAAAAAACAATAGTGTTGTTCAGTAATATTGCTGATGCCTGCGATGCTTTTCATCAGGGATTTCATTTTGACAAGTTAAACATCGGAAATGTTTATAATAATGAATACAAAATTTGTTGCTCTCCTTCCGTTTTTTTATGTGATAAAGAAATTAAATGCATAGAATACCTGTTAGAAAAATCCGAAGTTATTGTTGAATTAAAAGTTGTGCCCAAAGGAAAAACTGTTAACATTAAAGACGCCCTTCGGAATTATGGGAAGAAGAAATCATAAAGGTGTCAGTGGCCTTTCGACTCCTCGCGGAGGCTTTATTTGTTTGCTGAAATTATTTTAGTATCTTTTTGCGGTAGTTTGCTGTGTCTTGATCGTGTTTTTGTTCAAGCCATGATTTCCCGGCCTGTAATAATTGCCCCTCTTATCGGACTCCTTTTGCATGATCCTTATGCAGGATTGATAATCGGAGCATTTGTTGAACTTATTTGGATTGATCGCATACCCATCGGAACTTATATACCTCCCAACGATTCCCTGGCTGCCGTTGTGGCTACTTCAATTGCTTTGATTGCCGGATCGAGACTGGGAGGAGCTTCTCCGGAATTAATCGCGCTTTGTATTCTTATAGCCATCCCTTGCGGGAATTTAGCCAAACAGATGGATGTTCAAATCATTAAATCCAACGATTCTCTATCCGACAAAGCTTTGGAAGACGCAAAAGAAAATAACATCCGGGCCATAGAACAAAAAACTTATAGGGGACTGATCAAAGTATTTTTATTGTATGCTTTGTTTCTTCTGACAGTGCAGGCTATATTTGTTCCTTCTGTAATCTGGGTGTATCCCAAATTAAATACCACAGCCATAAAAACACTGTCATTAACATATTATTTTCTGCCGCTTCTGGGCATAGCCGTAGCCATTAATATGCTCAAACTCCGCAAAGCAATCCCTGTTTTCTGCGCTATATTTTTAATTGCGGCAGTGTTTTTGGAACTTTTTCATATCCTATGAAAAATACCTCTGAGGTGACAATTGATCTGATGGATAAGGCTGACCTGCCTCAGATACTGGCAATTGAGCGGCAATCCTTTCCCTCACCATGGACGGCGGGTATGTTTACAAGAGAGCTGGAAAGTTCTCATTCCGTGTGTCTTACCGCAAGGATAAACATAAAAGGGAAGAGCGTCATCGGGGCGTATATAATTTTCTGGCTTGTTGCCGACGAAGCACATTTGCATAATCTTGCTGTAAAAAAAGAGTTCAGAAGGCAGGGACTCGCTTTCGGACTTATGGAAGTAATGAAGGAAATTGCCGGGAAAAATGCAATTACCGCCCAGACTCTGGAAGTGAGAGAATCAAATCTCGAAGCAATAAAGCTTTACCAGAAATGCGGTTTTGTAGTAGAAGGAATAAGGCCGCTTTATTATGCGGAAACTCATGAGGATGCCTTAATCATGTGGGCGGATGTGAAAAAGTAGTTTTGTCATTGCGCGGAGCGCAAAGCGCAGAGCCTGCCCTCGATGTAATCGGGGCGGCAACTAATTAAAAGGATAATAATTCTTAGGTTAATATGGCAAAAAACATCTACATCGGAGAAATTTCAAAAAACAAAGAAATTCAGGAAGACTGCTTTCTGATGAAAGTTAAAGTTGCTGCTTCCTTTGAAACTCCGCTGCCCGGCCAGTTTGTCATGATTCGCATAGCCGGATTAAATGATCCATTTCTGTCCCGTCCCATCAGTATTTATTCCTTTTCCCGCAGAAATAATTTTTGTTTGATTGAATTGCTGTATCGTGTGGTAGGTAAGGGAACACAGATTATGGCGGGATTGATTGAAGGTTCTCAGGTGGAAATCAACGGACCGCTGGGTAACGGTTTTGAAATTGATTCTGTCGGAAAGAATGTGGTCTTTATTGCCGGAGGAATCGGTATAGCTCCTATGTCGTTATTGATTGAAAATTTGTCTCGTAGATTTCCTTCGTCTTTAATGACGTTGTATTTCGGAGCTCAAAGAGAAACTGCTGTGGTCGGATTGGATAAACCGCAAAAACTTTGTCACGATGTTAATGTCTGTACTGATGACGGAAGCCTTGGTGAAAAGAATCTGGTGACGCAGGCTTTTCAAAAAGACATGAAAAAGTTTTTACCGGCAAACACTTCCATATATGCCTGTGGTCCCAGGGGAATGCTCCTATCACTGGCGAAGATATTGAACAAAGGCACATTTAACTGTCAGGTCTCGCTGGAAGAGCGAATGGCTTGTGGCACGGGCGCCTGCATGGGTTGCGCAGTAGCAGTAAAAGATAAAAAAAACACCCTCGCTTATCAGCGGGTATGCGCTGATGGGCCGGTGTTTAATCTGCGAGATATTATCTGGGAATAAAATGAAATCAAAAACATCTCCGCAAATAGCCGTGCATCTGGGACGACTGAAATTGAAAAATCCGGTAATGACGGCATCCGGAACTTTCGGTTACGGTGAAGAATACGCCGATTATGTTGACCTGAACAGATTGGGCGCCGTTGTTGTAAAAGGATTGTCGCTGAAACCACGTCTGGGAAATCCACCGCCGCGCATCATGGAAACAACCGGTGGCATGCTCAATGCCGTAGGTTTGCAGAATATCGGAGTAGACGCATTTATAGAAGAAAAACTTCCCTTCCTGCGCAAATATGATGTAGCGGTTATTGCCAACATCTACGGCGAAACCTATGATGAATACAAAAAAGTGGCGAAGAAATTAAGTGCGGCAAAAGGCGTACACGCTCTGGAACTAAATATTTCCTGCCCTAATGTGAAAAAGGGAGGAGTGAGTTTTGGTTCCGATCCTAAAGTTGCCGCCAGAGTGACGCAAGCGGTAAAAGAAGAAGCCTCTTTGCCCGTCATAGTCAAGCTTACTCCCAATGTAACTGATATTGCTGTTATCGCTCAGGCTGTGGAAAAAGCAGGAGCGGATGCGATATCATTGATTAATACACTGACGGGGATGGCTGTTGATTTAAAAACAAGAAAACCTTATTTGAGAAATATTACCGGTGGATTATCAGGTCCGGCAATCAAGCCTGTTGCCCTGCGCATGGTTTGGGAGGTCGTGAAAAAAGTTTCCGTGCCCGTTATCGGCATCGGCGGAATAATGACGGCTGAAGATGCGCTGGAATTTTTGATTCTGGGCGCTAAAGCGGTGCAAATAGGTACGGCAAATTTTATTAATCCCCATGCCACAATGGAAGTTATTGAAGGAATAAAAGATTACCTCACCGCAAACAAAATAAAAGACGTCAACGAAATAATCGGAACATTTCAGCCGTAAACCATATTTATCCTCCGCTGGCGGAGGTGTCCCGATACTGCATCGGGACGGAGGTGGATAAATCCCAATATGAGGATAGATACTGAAGAAATAATCAGCGGCGTTTATCTAATCGGCGGTCCCGGAATAACGTCAGCCGATGACGCGGCAGTTTATCTGATAGATTTCGCTGGAGAGTTGGTTTTGATTGACGCGGGAGCCGGCAAAAGCTCATCCCAGATTGTCCGTAATATTGAAATGCTCGGTTTGAATCCCACCAATCTTTCTTTCTTGATATTAACCCATTGCCACATAGACCATATCGGTTCAGCGCCTTTTTTCAAAAAGCAATACGGCACAAAAATACTGATTCACGAATTGGACGCCCAAGCAGTGGAGAATGGTGATTCCCGTAAAACAGCGGCAAATTGGTACGGCACGACTTTCCCACCTATGGCAGTTGACCGAAAACTTAAAGGTGAACATGAGACATTAAAATATGGTCAGGAGGAATTGCATTGCCTGCACACACCCGGCCACACACCCGGTTCTATTTCTCTTTATCTGGACAGGGGCGGGAAGAGGGTTCTTTTCGGGCAGGATATTCATGGGCCGTTTCACAGAGACTTCGACTCCGATATTAAAGCATGGAAGAAATCCATGCAGAATTTGTTGGCGTTGGATGCCGATATTCTCTGCGAAGGACATTTCGGAATCTTTTATTCCAAAAAACGTGTGCGCTCATATATTGAGCGTTATCTGGAAGAATACGAATAATAACGTATTCTCTTGATTCTACCGCCAGCCGAAATCAAGATTAAGATCACTCGGCGCTTCCAGTTCGATATTGTTCTGGATTGTTTTTTTCTGCCCGGCGGGAACATCCAGAAGCCAGACAAATTTGGCATGGTCCTTTTCCGCCGGTTCCGGATTTTGCTTGAAGTTCAATTTTATTCTTTTGTCGCGCGCCTGCGGTACCGGTTCTTCGATGCGCAGTTTAATATCGGCATTGCCGGAATTTTTAGCCTCAATAAGCCACTGCCAGCTTCTGGTTTGCTTATCCTGAAAAATTGTTTTTTCGCCGGACTGATCCGCTAACGTTGTGGAGGTAACGGAAACAAGCGGGCTTGTTCCAAAAAAGAGATCTCCTTCGGAGCCGGCAAAGGAAAATTCACGTTTTCCCAATACTGCTCCATCAATAACGAATGTTGCCTGTCCGTGAGGAATTTCTGCGGGCTTATCCAGCTTTACCTGCGCGCGAACAAAAGCCAGTGGATTTATGGCTGGACGAGCCAGAAAAAGAAATTCAGCAGGCCATAATTCATCTTTGATTTTTAAGCGCTGTTTGCTTCCGGCCGTAATGTTCTTTTGCCCCAGCGACCAGACGGAATAGGTTGTGTTTCTCGTTTCCGTGGGAGCCGCGCCCAGAGTTTCATCTTCCACAGAGTTTTCTTTTTGCATCAATGTTGCGGCTGCCGCATCTTGATTCCGCACCGCTTTATAAAGTTTTCTGGGTTTGATAATCCACTCCGGCATATCAGATGGATTAACATTTATTACAGGCTGGAGAGTGGCTAAATTTAACTGTATCTGCTTCCAGTCTTCACCGGATGACTGCCAGATTTCCGCCTCCCAGGAAAAGGAAATGTTTTTGTTTGCGGGTAGAGCTTCAATACGGTAGAGAGGAAGCCAGCCGCAACCGGCAAGCGTGTATGCGTAGTTTAAAGATACTTCATTTTGAGTGGAACCGGACAGTGTTAATGTTACTTCCCAGGCAGTTTCTTTGCGACCTGCGGCTTGATTTAGTTCCTCTTGAAGTTTCTTGATTTTTTTATCTAATTTTTCCAACTGAGTTTCAGCAGCAAATTTTTCCTGACTGGATTTCTGGACGTTTTTTCCGATAGCGTCGGCCAGTTTATAGGAATCGGCAACGGTTTTTGTCTTTGCTTTTGTCTGCGCCTGCCAGAACTGAAGCTGTGTTTCTAGTGCCTGCAGTTTTGCCAAAATTTCTTTTTTTTCACTTTCCAGTCCTGCTAGCTGCTTGCGTAACTCGGCGATTCTGACTTCATCCTGAACCTGCACAGATTTTGTTTGAATATCGTCAATTTTTACTCGACTGTCCGGAGCAGGAGAAACTACAAAAGATTCGATATCCGTCTGCGGAGGCAGAGTGAAAACAGCGCTGCATTTTCCCTTATCGCATTGAGGATGAATTTTGGCAGTTTCTGATATTTTTGCAGAATGGGGAAACAGTGTGACTTCCTTTACAGTCGCCATGGAACACAGGGGAAACAGTATAATTAACACAATAATCAGCTTATGGCGGATAGAATAATTATGCGCATTCATAGTTACATCTCCTATAACAGGCTCTATTATTTATTTTTGTCCCCCGTTGGCGGGGGCAGGGAGTGGATGTGTTAATATTGAATCCACCTCCGTCACTGTGTTTGCCCGGCGTATGCCGGGTGACACCTCTCGGAAATCCTCCCGACTTCGCGCAAGCGGAGGATAATTAATGAAATGTTATTATTCCCGAAGACTTTGTTTAACCTTCACAGCAATTTCTCTTACCTTATGCATGACTTCTTCTTCGTTAATAGTCAGCAATCGGCGGTTTTCCATCACAACTTTACCATTTATTATTACAGTGTCGACATCGGCGCCGCTTGCCGCGTATACAAGATGAGAATACTCGCTGTAAAGCGGCGTCAAATGCGGCTTGTTCAGGCCGATTATGATTATATCGGCTTTTTTCCCGATTTCCAGAGAACCTGTTGTCCTTTCCATGCCCAGAGCTTTTGCTCCTTCAATCGTGGCCATACGCACAACCGTTTGGGCATCCATTACAGTCGGATCAAGCCTGGCGACTTTGTGAAGTTTGGCGGCTGTGGACATTTCCTTGATCATATCCAGATTGTTGTTGCTGGCACAGCCATCGGTTCCCAGACCTACGGTAATTCCGGCTTTAAGCATTTCCGGCACCGGGGCTACACCGCTGGCCAGTTTCATATTGCTTGCGGGATTGTGGACAACTTTACAGCCATGATCGGCAAAAATCTTCATGTCCTTATCCGAAAAATAAACGCAATGAAACGCGATGAGCTGTTCATCGAGGTATCCTATATCTCCTAAAAAAGAGACTGCGCTTTTTCCGAACTTTTCTTCAAGCTGTTTTTTTTCGGCGGCGTTTTCCAGCAGGTGCAGCCCCATCGGCAGATGATAATCTTCGGTAAGCCTTTTCGCTTCGGCGAGTTCTTTTACCTCAGTCAGCAGAGGCGTCGAGCAGGTATAGAGCGAGTGCGGCTCGATAATTATGTTGACCAGAGGGTCATCTTTCCATTTCTCGATTAGCATTTTTGTGTAGGCAATACCTTCTGCGGTAGTTTTAAAGTTGGGCGAGGGGAAATCAAAGAGCACTTCTCCTACAAGACAGCGCATCCCGGCCTCTTTTGCCGCGCGGGCAGTTTCATCTTCGAATATGTACATATCGCAAAAAGTGGTCGTTCCGGATTTGATCATTTCAGCGGCGGCCAGCAGCGAGCCCCAGTAAGCAAGCTCTTTATTCACATTTTTGGCTTCGGCGGGGAAAATGTAATTATTGAGCCAGTCCATAAGTTCCAGGTCATCGGCGATGCCGCGAAAACAGGTCATTGCCGCATGCGTGTGACAATTGACAAAACCGGGCATAATCAGTGAATCATTGGCCGTGATGGTTTTTTTAGCTCGATATTGTTGTGTTATTTGTTCAGTAGGACCAACAGCGATAATATTGCCCGCGTTAATCGCGATAGCGACGCGATCAAGACATGTGTTTTTAGCGTCGAGCAGAAGTGCTTTCTCGCCGGTGATGACTAAATCAACTTCGCGCATATTCAACTTCCTTTCCAAGGTGAATCATGCTTATCATATAAGCCGTGAAATCTTCAAGAAACAAAAAAACAAAGAGAAAAATTAATCAGTAAGCTCTTGACAGTGCAACGCAAAAATAATATAAGCCCAATCGCTTATCATATTTTAATTCTCATGCCTGGGTGGCGGAATTGGTAGACGCAAGGGACTTAAAATCCCTCGGTCCTTGAGGCTGTGCGGGTTCAATTCCCGCCCCAGGCACCAGTAAAACAAAAGGTTTTTGACGATTGACGTTAAAAACCTTTTTTCTTTGAAATGGTCTTGTAAGCATATTGTAAGCAATTTAAAAAAAATGCACAAAAAAAAGCGGATGCTTTCACATTCGCCCCGTGCAAAGTGCGACTCCTTGGTATCCTTCACAGATGATGACGGTATTGTCTTTGCTCCTGCCGATCTTAAAGAAGTGTCCGGCCTTATTAGTGCCGGTTTTGAATACCTTGCACCCATCAGGTGCGATAAACTGCAAGCTGTGGATATTCCCCGCTATGTCTCGAACAGGGATAAGCAGAGAATCTTTGAATGATTTAAGACCGTAGGCGTTGACACTTTTTTGTTTGATTCCCGCATCCTTTGCGGCCCTATGGTTAGAAGGGGAAGGCAGATAGGGTTTCCCGCTTTTTGCGCCCGGCTCATGACTTCCAGGGCTATCCCCTGTGTATACTTTACAGAAAAACCCGGTAATCCGTGTTCAGCGCCTTGGCAAAGAGCTTGGCGTTTTTCTTGCCGATGGTTCGCTTGCCGTGTTCCATTTCGCTGATATGGCGCTGCGGAACTCCGGTAAGTTTGGATAGCTGAACCTGCGTTAATCCTTCACGGCTACGTGCGCCAGCTAATGCCCTGCCGGTAAATTGTTCCTCCGTGCATTCAGGATAAGCTTCGCGCCAGGGTACAGTATCGGACGTATCCACAAATCCCATCGGCTTTAAAGCTTCAATAGCCCGCGCCATATTAACAATAGGCCCAATGAATTTAATTTCAATGGTATTAATAGGGTGCTTTTTCGTGTGTGCCTGCATATATCACCTCAATCAATCTTATCTCTTTGTTTTTAACTTCCCATATCGCCACATATGTGGGATGGCCTTTTTTTAAATGACAATGGTAGCGGCCATCGGACAGCGCACTGAAATTCGGCCAGTCTCCCCGGATAGGCCCGTTTATTTCCATATCCTTTTTCAAAGTAATGAGAATGTTTTGAACATTCTCCGGCAATTTCCTGATCCGTTTATTCAGATTTCGTTTTTCCGTAACCGTCCATGTCATAATTCGATCCTATACTAATAAAAGGTATAGAGCAAGTTTTTATTACTTCGGGAAGTTCACAACTTGCCCGGCTTTATTTGTCGCTGTCTTAACTTTTTTTCCGAAGTTCCGAGTTGCCTCTTGTAAAGCGCCGTTTGATAAATGACTGTAACGTTCCGTCAATGTGATGCTGCCATGTCCCAAAAGTTCCTTCAGGATATAAAGATCGGTTCCGCCTTCAGCGTGCCAGCTTGCCATCGTGTGTCGTAGCGTATGAAAGCAAACCCGTTGCCTTGTATCGCTGACATTCTCATTGAATTTTAAATCTGTGACCATATCACGAAAGAGGGTAGGGATTTCTGTATAAGGATTTTTATCTTTTCTCAAAAATACAATGTCATCATTGTTCCCGTGCTTCATTTCATTAAAAATGTTTTTGATTTGTTCTGTCATAAATGCCGGTCGGCCCTTGCCGGATTTCGCGTCAAGAATGGTTATAATACCGCGCTGGGTATCAACGCAGCCCCAAGTCAATTTAAATATTTCTGAGGCCCTCATTCCCGTATGCAAAGAAAGCAAGGCCATTTTATAAACCGTTTCGTCTTTTTCTTTAAGTGCAGCAAGTAATAGAGCGGCTTCAGTATGACTTAGAAATCTTTGGCGTCTATTGTCGAATTTTTTAATCTTAACGTTCCTTGTCGGCGAATCGCCGGAAACGATTTTCCCACGTCTTGCCTTGTTCCAGATTTGCCGAAGTGTCGCCATAACATATTGAGCAGTTCTCGGCTTTTTTTATCGTCTGAAATGTTTTTCACTATCCGCTGGGCGTCAAAATCTGATAAGTTTTTTATAGGCTTCTTTCCAGTGACGGGATCAATCCAAAGCCTGAAGTGTGTTTCTTCGTGAGTGTAGGAACTTTCCTCTTCAACCGTCATTGAACAATGACGTCTTCCGCCCCATGGTTTATTGACCGTGACGTCTTTATTGCAAACAGGAATAAGAAGGGAAGCAATGAACACATTTTTTAAATAAAAAGAATTTTTTTGTTTTGGAATGTTCATCAAATATCATGTTTAGGATTGTTTTTGTCAAAATGGTTCCAATATATTCAATTATTCTATCGGATTCAGTCGCCTATAGACTTTTTAATGTCCATATGTCATTTGATTTATGAGTGACTATCTATATAGTTGTAAATTTTATGGTGTGTGCAAACTTCATAATATTTTTTTGATATTTTCCCTGTCACATCAAGCGCAGTCGGTTGCACTTTATGAATCAATGCTTCCCGAATGATGATACGTTGATAATTACCATTGGCCAGGGGAACTTTACCTGTATAAAATTTCATACTTTCATCATCTCCTGACGGATAGGTGAAGATTTGCAGGTTTATTTCTTTGGCAAGTTTGTTGAATCCATCTTCGTTGATCTCGATTCCGTTGACATTATACCGGAAATAAGATTCATCTGTATCGGTTTCAGCAATTTCTACGGATTCATTTTCAAAGACAAATAAATTAAACAGATCATTTTGACTTTTAAATATTTTTCGCAGTATTTTATCGCAGCTGGACAGACGATCCGCCTGATTGATAGCCGGAGAAATCATTATTCGGGAATCACCGTCAAATAAAAAAGACGGCGGTCCCTGGCAATAACAGATTCCGATTCCCAGTTCCAGAATGGGAAGATTATTTTCTTTATTCTTTTCATTATAACTGTGCACAATTTGCAGTATTTTTATTGCGAGTCCGCATGCGCGAGCTACGCTGTAATTTATTTGTGCAGCATCTTCTTTTTCGAAAATGGATAAGATAATAGCGTCACCTTCAATAAACACTTTCGCTGCTCCATAATCAGCTAGAACAGATGAAATAGGATCAAAAAAATTCAGGCTGAAATGTGAAGCCACATTGAGTCCCTTGTTCCTCATGGTATGATTAATGACCATTGAACCGCGAATATCCGCCTTGATTATGACGTGATTAGCAATCGGTTTTTCTTCTTTGATCTTTTCATCTGGAAGCAAAAACTCATAGAGTGAGTGGTTTTCCCGCGATAATAAAATAATATTTTCTTCTGCTGCCAGGTTGATTGAATCCATTGCGTCCTTAATAATGCGAAAATTATAAAGGTCCCGATGATAACGGGAAAATTGCTTTAGAAACATCAGTAAGTACTGTTTCTTTTCTTTGGCGGACGTGTGGTTAATCAGTTTGATAGTTTTCTGAAGAGGCGCCAGGGAGAAGTCCTGCCTGTAGGAAGATCTAAGACGTTTCTGCTGATAAGTGATAGATATTCTTGACCAAAAATCTACAAGAAATTCTCTTATTTGCCTTGGCGCCATTGGTGGACAATATCTGCCGTATACGGATTTCATTTCGAAAGCCGCAACAATCAGTTTAAGCAGATGATGTTTCTTGAATTTGCAGTAAAAAATATTGAGCAATTTCCGCTGATTTATTATTTGTTCTTTAATCTTTCCAAGAGAGTCTTTTGATTCTTTTTCCTTCCTGGCCTTTTTGTAAAGTTCCTGCGAATCAAAATAATTGAACAAGCGTTCAATATTACCTGGCTCCATTATCCATGGATCAAAGATGTTTCCCCTGGCATTAATGAAACGGTTATTTTTCTGATTGTTAGCTTCATGCGCTTCGGCAAGATCCTCATTCTCGAAGCTGTCCTGTCCTAAATCAGTTTTGCCCAGCAGCTCATAGATGATCGATTTGATGCTTGTGTAGTTGTCCGGATCTTCTGATCTCTGACCTAAAAGTACATATTCTTCAATTAGAAAAAAATCGTCAGTAGGATGATTTGTGTGAAGTATAGGGTTTATAAAATAATTATCCGGTAAAATATTTCCGGCAGGAAAATGAGTTTCTCTCATGTTTCTGAGCTTTCTTATCTGAATATCGTTCAGAAGGTCAAAAAGTTCTTTCCCCACAAGGCGAACAATTTGATTCCGGTGAAGTTTTATATCGGCCAGTTTATCTTTAATTAAGAAAATTTCTTTTTGATCGTATATTTGAGATAATTGACACTTTCTAACGAGAGGTTCAAAATGTGTCAGTATGGATCTATATTGATTTTTAATTTCTTCTAAAAACAATTTCGCCAAAGCTGTTTGACCAAGAAAATCTATTTGTACTTCGTTGGCGGATTTTGCTCTGTTGATGCCGTCCAGCAAAACATCCGTGCAAATGCGCCTCAAAGTCTCCTTCTCAATTTCACAGGATTCTCTTTTATAATCATTAAAAAATTCTTCCGATTGGCTATGCTTGATCATCAAAAGAAATGCTGTTCGCTTCAATGTGTTATTAACTTGAGGGCTAATGTGAACATCAAAATGAATATTGTCGACTCCCAAAACAAGTTTGTCCAAAAAATATGAGAACGTATAGCGTTTTAGACCTAAATTTTTAAGAGTTGGCTGTTTTGTAAATGATTCAAATATCTTATGCATAGCATCTTTTCCTATGGCCGAGATATTACTTCAAATGTAGAAAAAAATCTGAGGGATTGATACGGAGTTTTGTCTGCGGAATCACCCGCACAATATTTAAACGGTCCGTATCATCCTTAATAATCTGGTCAGCCAGATAAATCAAATCTCCGCTTTGCCAACTGCCTGTTTCGTCATTCACAAGGCGTAAGATAAGTGGTAGTGCCCGTTCTGTTTCATCGGGATAATCCATTACCAACCCAATACTCCCGTCACTCAGTTCCACAAAAGAGCCGATAGGATAAATTCCCATCATATGAATAAAGCGCTTCAACAGAATTGTGTCAAAACTCTTCCCGGCTTCACCCCACATTTTTCTCAGTACTTCATCCGGCGTTAAAGAAATTGGCCTGTAACCCCTTTGAGCCGTCAGCACTTCATAGACATCGGCAATACGAAGAATTTTTCCTATAAGACTCAAATGGCCTATAAACAGAGTACGAGGGTAGCCGGTCATATCCGGATTTAAGTGGTGCTCAAACGGGCCGAGGATAATTCTCGATCTCAAAGATGGGGTAGCATTCAACATTAGAATTTTTCTGACACCCATAAAGGGATGTGCCTTCATCAAATCCCATTCTTTATCAGTCAATGCGCCGCTTTTCAGAAGAATTTCCTTGGGTACGTCTACCTTTCCCAGATCGTGAAAAAGTCCACAAATAGTCAAATGTTCGAGTGAAATATCGGATAATTCTATATGTCTTCCCAGACAGGTCGCCAGCAGGGTGACATTGACGGAATGGGAGTATGTGTAATCATCATAATCCTTAAGGGTTGTTAATCCTATCATTAAGGCCTCATCCTCCTGGATCAATTCGACGATGTTTTGTGCCAAACGTCTGCTCTTGCGTAACCCAACCATACCATGGGACGCTTTATTCGCTACTTCTTTTACTGTTTCGATAGCATGAAAATACATTCTTCTCGCTTTTTCATACCGGTTATCTTCCATGCTTTCACTGAGGTAAGTTGTATCATTGTCCTGTTTCGGGGATATTTCTACCCACGTAAACTCCTGTTCCGAAAGTTTTTGTTCCAACCACTGATGGGGATTTTCATACTTTATCGCATCGTTGAACAGACGTGTAAATGATATAATGCTTTCCGGCAAAACATCGCGTGAAGATGCCAGAAAATTCACACTCCCAATGCCTCGTTTTGAAAAGAATTCCGCCATATTGTAAACAACAACGGCTGTTTCTCTACGGTAAGTGAGTTTTTCTCCTCCAAGATGAAAGCGGCTTCGATAAAGAACTATACTGATGTCTCCTCCGGCAGTTAATTGATGGAGTATGTTTTGAAAAGAACTGACACTCGTCCGAACAAGCTGATTGTTATCCTGATACATACGTATTGTATGGATCATGTGATACAGGGCTCTTAGAAAATCATGCCCCAGCCGTTCCGGAATCGATTGTCGTTCTGACATGATTATAGTTCCCCTCTGGTTTTTTGGAAAAATTCTCTTTCCGCGTTGCGTGCAATCCTGCGCAGGCCGGGATTAAAGCTTTTACTCACTGCATCAATTACTTGCTGGGCTTCCGGTATTTTTAAAGTAACCAGTGCAAGAGCGGCGCCTTCACGGTAAGTCGATTTCCTCAAAGCGGCCATCCATTTGCGGTACAGAAGTATTTTGCGAAGAAAGGGAACTGACCGCGATGATCCGCATTTTCCCAATGTTCTAAAACATTCCATAATATGTTCGGTCTGTGAAGTTTTGAATTGCCGGTTCTGAAGATATTGCATCAGAAGGTCTTCTGCAATTTCGTTTTTGGATTGACCCATATGGGCCAGGATTATACGGCGTACCGAAGCATCCGGATCGTCAATAAACTTAAATATTTCCGATGTCCGATCACCACTCGCCTGTCCAATGGCTCTGATTGCCATACGCCGGACGGATACCGAAGAATGCCGGGCCAGTTTCATCAAATATTTTAAAAATGTATCTCCCTCTAGTCTGGATAAGACATGAACCAGCGTCTCAGTTATTTTTTCGTTCGGATCATTGAGTAGAGATTCCAGACAGTTCAAATCCTTATAAACAAGGGAAATAATGGTATCCTCCACTATTTGTTCAAGCTGTGACGGCTGTCCTAAAAGAAGGAGACATACAAGGGTATTAACGGCCCCTGGATTCAGATGCTGAAAAATCAGTTTGAGCTTTTCTATCTGCGCCACATTTAAGTTGCTCCAGATTCCCTCCAATGGTTTCAAACACTTGATATCAGATGAAATATCATTATAGAAAGATTCAACTAACGGTCCTGCCCAAGGCTGGCATAGCCGTCCACTATCCAGAACTCTGCGTACTCCATCAAGAATAATAAGTACGGCTTCCAAATCATAACGATCAAAAGAACCTGCGAATTCTTCCGACAGGACTTCCAGAACAATATTAAAATCTTTTTCTTCCTGACACTGCAGAAGCATGTCCAGCAACATATCCAGGTGTTCCGTGGAAGATGACATTTCATCACGGGCGATCATTTCCTGCAACTCGATTTGTTCATGGGGGGTAAGGACAAGAGACGCCGGATCAATAAAGGTATCGTTGTTAATCGATGATGAATAAATTGCCAGATCGCCAAACAGAGCCGGATCATTATCAGCGGAAACTTCGGGCGACGCCGTTTTATCTTCCGCTGCGGGTGGCCGTGTGGCTGATTCTGAAAATCTGTCGATCTGATCAGATACTTGTTCCGAAAAAAAATCGGATACTTTATATTGCACATGGTCAAAATGGGCTTCCCAGAAAGCGGTTACGATGTCTCCTTCCGGCTCTGTTGCTAATATCGAATACCTGCGGATAATGGATAATACTTCTTGTATTTCTTCCAGTTCTATTCCTTCATTGAATTCCAGCCATTCAATACCGTCCCGGAAAAGTGTGAAAGGCAGAGATCCTTCTTCGGATTGTCCAGTCTGAACCTCTATGCCCTGACACATTACGCGATTCCTTTCAAATTCAATTCTGATATCACCGTTTTGACGAATGTAGTCTTCCAATTTTACGTGAAACTGTCTAATGGAATTCATGCTGATGCCATGACCTTCAGGATATAAGGACACGTTCTTAGCCGTCAGCAGTAGATAGGAGAACATTTTTTTAGTGTCATCCGATTTTTTAGTCGAAAGATCTTTTCCAGCTTCTTTTGAAAGGCTGTCCCGAATGTCCATCATCACACCGATATTTTAAATTGTTGAGTCTTACATTTCATATGGGCATACAATTTTAAAAACGTGCAAAAAGAAACTTTTCTAATAGTTTTTTTATTATAAATGATTTCCTTAATAGTTGCCAATTTTTCTTTTAGCATTATAATATATCTGGTAAACTTTTTTTTAATAAAATGTTATTAAAAACAAGTCTGATGTGTGACAATTGCTTCACAAGGAAACACTTTGATTAGGAATATTTATGTTTGGTCGACCGATAAGCCTTTTTAAAATTTTAGGATTTGAAGTAAAAATAGATATAAGCTGGATTATTCTGGCGGCTTTGATTACCTGGTCGCTGGCCAGCGGTCTTTTCCCCGCATATTATAAAGACCTCCCTTCTACCGCTTATTGGTGGATGGGTGCTGCCGGTGCGATCGGACTTTTTTTATCGATAATTGTTCATGAATTGACTCATTCTCTTGTTGCCAGGTATTACGGCATACCCATGAAGGAGATTACTCTGTTCATTTTCGGCGGTGTTGCTCAGATGGAAGATGATCCTCCCAATCCAAAATCTGAATTTATGATGGCGGTAGTTGGACCTCTTTCCAGTTTTTTAATGGGGGGACTTTCACTTACGCTTTACGCTTTAGGAAAAAACAGCGGCTGGCCGGTGACGGTCAATGGTGTTTTAAGTTATTTGGTATGGTTAAATATAATTTTGGCGGTTTTTAATTTGGTTCCCGCTTTTCCTCTGGATGGCGGAAGAGTCTTGCGTTCCGCTCTTTGGGGCTGGAAAAAAGATATCCGCTGGGCAACAAGCATTGCCTCAAAGATTGGGTCTGGTTTCGGAATCATATTAATTATTATGGGAAGCTTCTACATCGTCCGTGGTAATTTTGTAAGCGGCCTGTGGTGGTTTTTGATTGGCCTGTTTCTTCGTTCAACGGCGCAAATGTCATACCAGCAGCTTTTGGCGCGCAGCCTCTTTAATACAAAAAAAGTAAAGGACCTGATGGTTAAAAATCCCGTGACTGTGCCGCGTTCCATATCATTGGAAGAATTTGTTCGTGATTATGTGTACAAACACCACTTTCAGATGTATCCGGTACTTTCTTTTGGCAAGTTGACAGGGTGCATTTCCGTAAAACAAATTGCATCAATTCCACGCGAGGAATGGACAACTTCCACGGTTGGAGCAGTGGCTATGCCGTGCAATAAAGAAACAACAGTAGGACCGGAGGAAGATGCCAATAAAGCACTATCGATAATGAATCGCACAGGAAACATCCGGCTGCTGGTTGTCAAAGAGGATAATCTGGAGGGCATCATTTCCTTGAAGGATATGCTTAATCTTTTATCCCTTAAAATGGAATTGAATGATTTGGGGAAAAAATAAAGAATCAATACCATTCCGTAATTCGATATATTCATCTCCCATCTCAACATAAATAATTTCCAGTCGTGTGATCAAAAAACAGGTCCCCATCATACATTATTCCTCTTCGTTAAATAATAAAGTATTTTCTGCCCATTTCCTTTTTCTGCAAAAAGACTTGACAGCAATATGGATAGTGTGCTACGAATTAAAAAGTAATAACACTATAGGGAGAACTCATGGCGACGTGGAAAGGATTTATAAAGGTTCTGGTATATTTCGTATTATTGCTCATAGCCGCCTGTCCTTCCTGGGCTGCACACCCGTTAATCACCGATGACACGGGTACACAGGGCAAGGGGAAGTATCAACTGGAATTGAACGGTCAGTATGACTGGGACGAAGAAGAAGTTGAAGGTGTATCTATCAAAAGTGCCGGCGGAGAAGTAGCGGGCACTCTGTCGTATGGGATTGCGGAGAATGTTGATCTGGTTTTTAGCATGCCTTATCTGTGGGGAAAGGTGGAGGAAAGTAATATTACCGTTTGCGATGAGAAAGGCATTGGCGATGCGGTGCTGGAAGTTAAAATGCGATTGTTCGAAAAGAACGGTTTCAGTTTGGCATTTAAACCTGGCATGAGCTTTCCCAGCGGTAACGAAGAAAAAGGATTAGGTACCGGAAAACTGGGTGGTCATCTTTTTTTGATTGCGACGCAGGAACTGGAGTCATGGGCATTTCATGCAAATATGGGTTACATTAGAAATGAAAACAATGCTGATGAGCACAAGGATTTATGGCATGCATCGCTAGCCACTACCTGGGAAGTTGTTAAAGATTTGAATCTGGTGGTCAATGTCGGCATAGAACGAAATCCCTATGACGAAGCAAAAAATGATCCGGCTTTTATCATCGGCGGAATAATCTATTCCATAAACGAAAAGATTGATGTTGATCTCGGCGCAAAGTGTGGCTTAACCGAACCAGAGACGGATTTTACATTGTTGACCGGGGTAGCCTTCCGGTTTTAGGAAAAATGCTTTAAAACATTAACAGTTTTTTCCAGGAGAATTCATCATGCATATGGCAGATGCCTTACTCTCCCCGGCGGTGGGAGCAACTATGTGGGCCGGTTCAGTGGCGGCCATAGGATATTCATCCAAAAAACTGAAAGAGAAAATCGACAACAAGACAATTCCGCTAATGGGTGTCATGGGCGCTTTTATTTTTGCAGCACAGATGATCAACTTTACCATTCCCGTAACAGGTTCCAGCGGACACATCGGCGGCGGCATGATCCTGACAATCATGTTGGGACCATATGCGGCTTTTCTTGCATTGGCATCGGTGCTGACGGTTCAAGCGTTATTTTTTGCAGACGGCGGACTGCTTGCTCTGGGCTGTAATATCTGGAATATGGGCATCTACCCCTGTTTTCTTGTCTATCCCCTGATTTACAAACCCATCGCGGGAGACGGAACAAGCGCCAGGCGGATATCCATCGCCGCAATTCTGAGCGTAATCATTGCACTGCAACTGGGCGCCTTTTCGGTTGTGCTGGAAACACTTTTATCCGGAAAGACGGAACTGCCCTTCAGCACATTTGTCCTGCTGATGCAACCGATTCACCTCGCCATTGGTCTCGTGGAGGGAATTATCACAGCCGGAATTATCAACTATGTAAGAAAGGCAAGACCGGAGATTATTGAGGCCAGTTTTTTCTCTCGTCCCCTGGATGCCGGTATCTCTATTAAGAATGTTTTGATAGCCTTTTTAATCATGGCTGTTGTTACCGGCGGAGCGCTTTCGTGGTTTGCGTCAACCCATCCTGATGGTCTGGAATGGTCCATTGAAAAAGTCACGGGCAAGGGCGAATTGGCGGGAGCTATGCAAGGCATTGCTCCTCTCATAGAAGGACTTCAGGAGAAAACCGCCTTTCTTCCCGACTATAATTTCAAACCTACAGCAAAAGAAGAATCAAAAGACAATGAAACCCCTGCGTGGCCGGGAATAGAAACCGGCACTTCCGTTGCCGGTATTGTCGGAGGAGCAATTGTCCTAATGTTCATTTTGCTGATCGGTTTCGGAATCCGCTTCCTCAAAAAACGATGACACTTAATAGGAATCAGACGTACGCCCTCCTAAGAAACTTCAATGAGCAATCCCCCTCTTTTACTTGTGCCCTTCAGGGTATAAAGAGGGGCTAGGGGAGATTTTGCGGAATTGAACAGATTGAAAAATCCCCCTTTAGCAAAGGGGGAGGAAGAGACCATGCCAAAGTAGATCAGTTTCTTCCATAACCAGCCCGAAGTACTGGTAAATTGCTGGCAAAAAAGAACTGGAGTTATTACCGGGGCGTATGATAGTTATTACTCCGGCAATTAAACATGTTAATCATTGTACCCATTATGCGTGTCCCCCGCTGGCGGGGGATTAAGGGGGTGGATGTTTTTAAGGCAGTTATAATATTCATAAGTTACATCAACACTCTTTGTCCACCTCCGTCACTACGTGACACCTCCGCCAGCGGAGGATAGGGAAGGAAACATTGTATATATTTAATTGCCGAGTAATAATGCCTCTATTTATTGAAAATCTTGCCGGATGAAACCATGACTTTTGATGAAAAATATTACAATATCGGATTTATAGACCAGCTATCATACAAGAACACCTTCGTTCATCGTCTGGATCCACGGGCTAAACTGATCGCCACACTCCTTTTTCTCTTTACCGTTATTTCCTTTTCCAAGTACGAAATTGCCGCCCTGTTGCCATTTTTCCTCTATCCGGTATTGCTGATGACCATCGGTGAAATTCCGTTCATGTTTATTTTTAAGAAAGTGATTTTGGTCTCGCCCTTGGCCGTCTTTATAGGAATTTTCAATCCTCTTCTTGATCCAGGACAGGTTTCTATTTTTCAGGGTCTGACGATTTCGGCGGGATGGCTTTCCTTCTTCTCCATTCTGCTTAAGTTCACCTTAACCGTCAGTACGGCGCTTCTGCTTATCGCCACGACATCTTTCCCGAGTGTATGCCACGCTCTTCGACAATTAAGAGTTCCCTCTCTTTTCGTTTCGCAACTTTCATTTCTCTATCGTTATATTTTTGTCCTCATGGAAGAGACCATGCGCATAGTTCGCGCGAGGAATATGCGATCTTACGGACAACACGGCAAAGATATCCGAACATTTACACGTATAGTCGGGATACTCTTTATTCGCACGGTCGAAAGAGCGGAACGAATTTATTACGCGATGCTCTCCCGCGGATTTCAGGGAGATATGCCTTCGATCAAACGTTTTCATATTAAAACCGGCGATGTTATTTTTGCCGCATCCGTTGCTATTTTTCTTTATATCTTCCGGTTCTATCCGGCAACTCAAATACTGGGCAGATTTGTTCAAGGAGTATTTTCATGAGCCATCATATCGTAGAATTTAAAAATGTTTCCTTCCTCTATCCGGACGGCACTGAAGCTCTGCGCGATATTTCCTTCCGCATCACGCACGGCGAATCAGTGGGCATCATCGGCGCCAACGGAGCAGGCAAATCCACTCTATTAATGCACATGAACGGTTATCTCATGCCGACATCGGGAACAGTAAATATCGGCGATCTTTATCTGACACGTCAGACCCGACAGGAAATCCGCCGAAAGGTCGGTATCGTTTTTCAAAATCCCGATGATCAGTTATTCATGCCGACTGTTTATGAAGACGTGGCTTTCGGTCCTCTCAATCTGGGCATGGATGAAACTGCCGTGCGGGAAAGAGTGGAATATGCGCTGAATCTGGTAAGTGGTCTGGACCTTCAAAATAAACCACCGCATCATCTCTCCTGCGGCCAAAAGAGCTCAGTAGCTATAGCCTCGGTCATAGCTGTGGAACCTGATATTCTGGCGATGGACGAGCCGGCGGCCAATCTCGATCCCCGATCACGGCGATTGCTCATCAATCTGCTCAAGACTTTCGAGCATTCTAAAATAATCGCCTCACACGATCTCGATCTGATTATGGATGTATGCCGTCGTTGCATTGTGATTAAGGAAGGCACCGTGGTCGCCGATGGCCCGGTTTCGGAGATACTCACCAACAAAAAACTGTTGGAAGAAAATCATCTGGAACTTCCCCTGTCACTTCAGAGATGCTAATTCCACTTCTAAATCAAAGCGCTATTTTTGTTGGCGTCGTTGTCGGCTTCCTCTACGTATGTATAAATACGCCTCGTCGCCTCCGCCTAGCCGCCTCAATATCATCTTTGATTTAGAAGTGGTGTAAGTATCTTTAGCAATACCCATTCTTGACTTGACAGATAACGTCCAATCAATATGTGCATTGACAATTGTTACAACTTATCCAAAGCATTTAGCGGTTGTCTGAATTTAGGATTAGTGGTTGAAAGGTGCGCAGAAAATATCCCCTTAGTTCAATCTTCGCCTGAGCCATATTCATGCTTACGTAAGGCAACTCTTTCATCTGCATTTTTTTGTTCAAACTCAATGCGCTTTTCAAGACTGTTTATGTAATTCTGAGCAAACTTTTTAACATTCAGACTCTCATCTTGCAACCAAGGTTGTATATCTTCTAGTTTTTGCTTAAACGCATTTACAAACCCATATTCCCCAGACACAACACCTGTACTTTGTAGTACAAGAATAAGTTCAACCGTAAGGTCGCTGCCATCAGGCAATATTTTAACTATCTCTTTAATGAAATTATTAATGATTGAGTTGCCGTCATAATTTCTGAGTATGGCCATTACAAAAAGTAGGTCATTTTTTTCTTTTGATTGAACAACTTCAAAAAGCTTATTTTGAAATTCTATAGGAAAGTTCGGAAATATATTTTTTAGAAGTCGTGCTCCACGGAATGTAAACATGCCATAATTACCATCATATATATTTCGGACTGCATCAACTACTTGTACTGGGTGTTGAGATAAAGGTTCTGATAACTTGTGAAAATTAAACGGAATT
>JQOA01000266.1 GCA_000753945.1 Smithella sp. D17
AGAAGCAATTCTTGCTTATAAAATTGATAAATATCTGAACAAAGATGAAATTCTGAATTTATATTTAAACCAGATTTATTTGGGACATGGCACTTACGGAATAGAATCGGCCGCTCTTGGTTATTTCGGAAAAAGCGCCAGGGATTTGAAACTGCACGAGGCGGCCCTGCTTGCCGGCTTGCCAAAAGCTCCTACCAACTATTCTCCATTCCTTCATTATGACAAGGCAAAAGAAAGGCAGCTTTATGTTCTCACACGCATGATGGAAGACGGTTACATTTCGCAGGAAGAATTGAAAAAAGCATACTCCCTTCCTTTGAAATTGCGACCGATTAGACCAAAAGATAAAGTTGCCGCTTATTTTGTAGAAACCGTACGCCGTTACGTGCAGGAAAAATACGGCGCGGATGTCCTTTATAAAGAGGGCCTTTCGATCTATACGACGCTGAATTTGTCCGCGCAAAAATACGCGCGTGATGCCGTAGAAAGAGGTTTGGCGGAATTGGAAGATAGGGAGAAATATCAACGCGGGCTGGTGCAGGGTGCGCTCTTTTGCATGGATGTGAAAACAGGGGCTATTCGCGCAATGGTCGGCGGACGGGATTTCAACAAAAGCGAATTCAATCGCGCAACGCAGTCCCGCAGGCAGCCCGGATCCGCTTTTAAGCCGCTGATCTATACTGCGGCATTTGATAAAGGATTTAATCCATCATCACGCTTTGTTGATTCACCTGTTTCTTTTGAGGATCCGAGTCAGGAGGGAGGCCTTTGGAAACCAAAAAACTTTGATGAAAAATTCCTGGGACCGGTTACCATGAGAACCGGACTTGTTCAGTCGCGCAACATTGTAACAGTAAAGATTCTGCAGGAAATTGGCGTGGATTACGTAGTATCATACGCCACGAACATGGGGATCACATCCCCTCTATCGCGGAACCTGGCCTTGGCTTTAGGCGTATCCGGCGTAACACTGCAGGAACTGGTTCAAGCCTACGGTGTTCTGGCTAATCAGGGTCAGAAAGTAACCCCTTATTTCATTAAAAAAATTGTTGACCGCACCGGTAATGTTTTTGAAGAAACTAAAGTTCAATCGGAACAGGTTATTGATCCCCGCATCGCTTTTATGACTACTTATGTTATGCAGGATGTTGTAATAAGCGGTACCGGTACACGGGTAAGAAGCATTGGAAGACCTGTTGCCGCAAAAACCGGAACAACAAATGATACTCGCGACGCCTGGTTTATTGGCACAACTCCTTCCCTTATTGCCGGAGTTTGGGTGGGCTTTGATCAGGAAAGGTCCTTGGGAAATCAGGAAGTAGGCGGAAGAGCGGCAGCCCCTATCTGGCTTTATTTTATGGAAAAGTTTTTGCAGAATGCACCGGTGGAATCTTTCCCTGTTCCTCAGGGCATTGTTTTTGTTAAGGTCAACGCTCAAACGGGAAAACCAGCCGGATTTTTTGAAAAAGGAATTAACGAAGCCTTTCTGGAGGGCGCCTCGCCGAAAGATAAGGCAGGCGGCATGGGCGAAGAAAAGGAAGATTTATTCAGATAAGACACTTAAGGGGACAGATTTATTTATTGTTTTTAAATCCGCATAGGTTACTTATATCCCATGCCAAGATCATCCCGTATAATTAAGAGAGAGGAGCGTTATGCGGCTTGGGTATCAAATCCCATTCGCCTTTGGGAATAGAATCTTTCAGCCCGGAAATCTGGGCCCAAAATCTGGGGACACCATACTAGTTTTTTCTTGACAAGCAGTGATTATAGTCATAGACAATAAACATGGGCCGTATAGCAAGAGTAGTCGGAAATCCGGGGACAGCATACTGGTTTTAGAGATTAAAAGATTGATGAACATAACACTCGATTAATTTGATTTGATGATTTTTTGTCAGGTGACGCGGCTAAAAGGTGAACAGATTTTTCAAAAAGACGGAAGTAGCAATGTGCCTGTAGCACGGTCATTAGCGGCGCACCCCACATCTTGGCTAGACTAGGCTAGACTAGGGGACGCTAGACTAGGGGACGCCCTTAAATAATTAAGTTGACAGGATAGATGTTTTTATGTATGAGGTATTTCATGCCTAGATCAGCGAGATTAGACGCTCCCGCCGCCCTTCATCACATCATGATCCGGGGGATTGAGCGCAGACAAATATTTCGGGACGATGCCGACCGGGAGGATTTTCTTTCGCGCCTGGAGAGGCTTC
>JQOA01000267.1 GCA_000753945.1 Smithella sp. D17
CCTGTAACGACTGCATGATCAATTCGGTCACCCGCTTGCTTGCCCCCATAACATTGATGGGCCGGACAGCCTTATCTGTCGACACCAATACGAATCGCTCCACATGATATTTAACCGACATTTCCATGACTATACGACTGCCGATGATATTATTGAATACGGCCTCCCAGGGATTTTTTTCCAGCATCGGGACATGCTTATAAGCTGCGGCATGGAAGACAATCTGCGGTTTGTATTTTTTAAAGATATCCTCCATGAGAAGTTCGTTTTGCACCTGCCCCAGTATTGCCTCGCATTGGTGAAAATTACTTTCATTTTGCAGCTCCATCTGAATATTGAAGAGATTCATTTCACTGGCATCAAGCAAGACCAGATAATTCGGTTGATATTTTATCACTTGCCGGCACAGTTCAGAGCCGATGGAACCGCCACAGCCGGTAATTAAAACGGTTTTGCCTTTTAGATATCCGCGAATGCCAGTGTTATCTAATTTCACCGGCGGTCTTCCCAGCAGATCCTCATAACTTATATCGCGCAGAACTTTAATACTAACCCGGCCATCGATAAGCTCACCCATTCCCGGCAGTATTTTATAAGAAACATCACAGTCCTTGCAGGTTTCCACTATATTTCTAATCTGGTCGCCTTTGGCCGATGGAATGGCAATAAGTATTTCTTTGATTTCTTCACTTTGAACGATAGACGTAATTTTACCCAAGTTTCCCAATACAGGCACTCCATGAATTGACCTTCCTTTTTTTTGAGGATCATCGTCAATAAAACCGATTACCCTATAGTGCAATTGATTGTTTTCAAAAATTTCCCGCAATATTTTTTCACCGGCAGCACCCGCTCCAATTATCAACACATTTTTATAAGCTACTTTGGGAAATAGTTCTTCTTTAATTCCCGGATTGGCAAATCCTGAATAGTAAGAACGAATAAGCATGAGTTTGCCGCCAATTAAAAGAAAAGTCAAAACACTATCCATAAAAAAAATAGATCGGGAATATCCTTTAAAACCGCTTATATACAAAATTATCGCAAGAATTAATAAAGTGGATAACAGGCAAGCTCTCGCTAAAAGCCAGAAATCCCTGATGCTGGTATAACGCCACATTCCCCGGTAAATGCCGGAAAAAATAAAAACGATAACCTTCAGAGGAATAATCCAGAGAAGAACTGTTTTTATCTGCTGAATGTAAAATGGACTAAGTGAAAATTCAAAGCGAAGTAAATAAGAAACAACAATGGATAGCGCAAATATTAATCCATCGCTGAAAATCATTAAATACATTTTGGGATTCTTTATCTGGGAATACATATTTTAATGCGCCACGCCTTCCTTTTTAATAACTTTGAAGAACGTATTCCATAAAATTTTCAGGTCGAAGAAGAAAGATTGGTTTTTTAGATAATATTCATCATATTCTACTTTAACGGAAATTGGAAGATCGTCCCGGCCATTGACTTGCGCCCACCCCGTGATCCCGGGAATTAATTTGTGAACACCTTTTTCCGTCCGCAAGGCAATCAAATCTTCTTGATTGAATAACGCCGGCCTTGGGCCGACAAAACTCATATCCCCTTTGAGCACACTCCAGAACTGAGGCAACTCATCAAGACTTGTTGTGCGCAGAAATGATCCGAATGATGTCAGATAATTTTCAACATTTTGCATAAGATGAGTTGCAATTACCGGAGAATCTTTACGCATTGTACGAAACTTCGGCATGATAAAATTTTTGTTGTCTTTACCGACTCGCTCTGACCAGTAAATAACCGGGCCGGGTGAGGTGATTTTTACCAGAATGGCTATTAAAACAATGGGCACTGCCATTATAACTAACAAGATCAATGCTGCGGTGAAATCAAAAAAACGTTTCATCTTTCCCCTTGTTATTTCAACCGGTACCATAATTGACCGGCGATTTCTTTTAAGGCAAGAGAAGTTTTATAAAGCTCTTCTGACTGCGGCATGTACCGGATAACAACGTTTTTCCCGGGCGATGAATATAAATAATGAGCAGGCAGCGGCACTACATTAGTAAAATATTTTTTAAATTCCCGCTCGCTGCGCTTCATGTGGAAAGCCGAAGTGACGAGGCCGATATTAATTTTTTTATCGCCAAACATTTTATTTACTTCACTCGCATTTTCCGAGGTATTTTTTGAATTAGGTTCGATTCTTATTTTTTCTTTAGGAACACCCAAAGATTCCGCTAATCTCGCCATTGCTTGAGCTTCCGATACTTTTCCCGCTCCTTTGCCGACACAAACAAAAAACCGGGTACCGGTCTGATTATAAACCACGACAGCGTGAAGCACACGAAGAGATTCTATTCCTGAATTAAAAGTAGTTTTTAAGGCGTGAATATCTTTCGTGCCGCAACCTAATACAACAATCGCATCAATATTTTTACTTCCGGCAGTCTGATTTTTAATATAATCTTTTTCTAAACAGTAACAAAGATAATTGGCCACGGGAGCGATGCTTGCGCCATAAATTAAAACAATAGACAGCAACAAAATCAATGCGCTGTTTTTCTTTTTACAGTTAAGTAGGAAAAGAAGGAAAGATATCAATATCAAAACAAACACAATAAAAAGAGGATCAAGAAATCCTTTAAAAACAGCATAAACTTCTTCCATCAATTTATTCTCCTCCTTGGTTCAATGTATTTAAGATCTTTGAAAAATTCCCTTAATCGTCATACATATAATCCCGCACATAAATATTTATTGACCCCACAAAGTCGACAACGGAGCCGCCCACAGGTGATCACCCAGTGGCAGGGTTTCTGCGCCATCGTAAAGCAAAACCCCCATCTTGAACTGACCGCCAGCCACGCTTGCCAGTTTTTTCAGGCCGTGCAAATCGCCGGCTTTGACTGTGGCAGAGGCTTTTATTTCGACGCCAATCAGTTGTCCGGCAGCGTTTTCGATCACCACATCCACTTCAAACAAGTCGACATCGCGATAGTAGAGTACCCGATAGTCATCCGCAGCCGTTGTGATATGCTTGAGCAGTTCACTATACGCGAAGGTCTCGAGCACATTGCCAAACCGGCTGTGATCTTGCTGCGCTTCGGCGGGACCAAGATCAAGCAAGGTGGCCAACAGACCGGCATCGATAAACTGCAGCTTGGGTGTTTTGACAACACGCTTGAACCGGTTCCTGGCCCAAACCTCAACGCGCCTGAGCAAGTACATCTGCTCAAACACCCCGATGTAACGGGCTGCCGTCTTACTGTCCAACCCCACTTGGCCACCCAGCCGGGTGTAATTGCACATTTGGCCCGATACCTGGGCCAGGCTGCGCAAAAAACGGGGTAACTGGTCGATTTTGTCGATACTGGCCACGTCACGAACATCGCGCTGAATAATGGCATCAATATACTGACGTATCCACACGACACGCCTTCGCGAATCCCTGCGGGAAATCGCTTCAGGGTAGCCACCTCGCAAAACAGCTTCGACCAACGCCGCCCCCACTACTGGCATGGCAACATTGAGCAACCGGCCGGCAAACGCCGCATCAATCCAATTTGCAGTGTTACCGAACAACTCGCTTTGCGACAACGGCAGCAAAGTGATCGTCTCCATTCGACCAGCCAAAGAATCCGCTGCGGTAGGCAATGCCATCAAATTGGCCGATCCAGTCAGTAAGAACCGACCAGGACGCCTATCTTCATCAATACTCTTCTTGATGGCCAGCAAGAGTTGGGGCGCGCGCTGGATTTCATCAATGATAGCTCGATCCAGGCTTCGAACCATCCCGACCGGATCTGCCCTGGCGGATAATAGCGTCAACTCATCATCCAGCGTGAGATAGCGCATTCCTTGCGTTGCCATCTGCCGCACCAAGGTTGTTTTACCTGCCTGGCGCGGACCTGCAACCAGAACAACGGGCGTGTCGGCCAGCGCTTCTACGATACGCGCTTTAATCAGGCGCGAGTATAAAATGGTTGATTTCATGAGGACATCATAGCGTAAAATATGGAATCTATCAACGTAAATTACGGAATATAGACCACGATATTATGGAATATGGCTGGCCAGAAGCGACGGGAATGATAATATTGTTGGCTTTATGCCGTTGTGCAAAAGTCTCCAGTCCCTACAATTTCTATTGCCGAAAATACCTCACTTACAGCTCCGCCCTCTCAGTTACGTTAACTGAAGGGCTATAACATATCGAATAATTTGGTAATTATTACTAAAATCATGCCCTACTGTCAATGGATTAGTGCGTTTTTTATTATACCGGTAATTAATTTTTCTGAAAATGCCAATAGATTAATTTGGAATACATGGTCAATTTATATCGCAACTTTTTGTTCAGGCCTAAAGTCAAAACTACAATAATAAAGTTGGAAAATCCGTTAGCCAATAATCGCAAAAAAATTGTGCCGGTGGCTAAATAGTAATAAAGAGGGTTGTGCCATTTTTTTAAAAATTGATAACGTGAGCGGTAAAACTCGATTCGTGAGTTTATATTGTGCCCGATACTTTGTCCCTGCAAGTGATAGATAAAAGCATCGGGCACCTGATAAATTTTCCAGCCTTTAAGGCGCATTGTGTAAGCCAAATCGGTTTCTTCAAAAAAGAAGAAGTAACACTCATCAAAAAAGCCTGTTTCATCCAAAGCTTTTTTCCTGATCATCATGCAGGCGCCGATCGCCGAATCCACTTCAACAGGGGATGTGTGTTTGTACCTTTTACTGGGAAACCGGCCGGGGAACAGGAATTCCAAAAGCGAAGTATTGGCGGCAAGCG
>JQOA01000268.1 GCA_000753945.1 Smithella sp. D17
AGAAGGCAAATAATAACTATGAGAAAGGTATAGAAGATTGTATTAAAAAAATATGCGGAGATGATCTTAACAACATACCAAAGGAAGAAGGAGATACATCAAATAGTATTGATAAATTAAAGGAAGAAAACAAACAATTAAAAGCACAAATTGAAACACTTAAGGAAGAAAATAAAAAGAATAGAATTAATAAAAACCAACAAGAAAAGAACATTGCTCTACAGAAAACAAAGGCAAAACAAAAAAAAATAGCAACAAAGAAAGAGATAAAAGCAAAAAAACAAGTAAAGGAAGAAACAAATTATAGAGAATCCTGTTATCAGCTTAATTATAGATATGGAAGATGTGGAACGATGGCTATGAAAGGATATAAATGCGATCCGGCAGATGATATTGTTGTGCCAGTAGAGTGTAGAAATACTCCAGAAAGTGATCGAGGATTACGTGATGGAGTTAAATCAGTGTATTAATATATAATATGCAACTCCACCGAACGGCTTACAGTCACCGATGAATCGCACGTTATGGTGAGGAGGAATCATGTGGAAATGTAAGAATTGTGGTGAAGCACTTGAGAACAGCTTTGACTCTTGCTGGAGTTGTGGGACAAGTAAGGATAGTGTTACTCTGTCCAATTCGAAGAAATATGAATCAATGATAGAAGATGCAGCAAAAAGCAATGTTATTAAAGAAAAAGTTAATATAAGCAAAGAAGATTTAAAAATTGGCTTAAAAAACATTAATGAATTACCAAAAGAAATCAGGCAATTATTGAAAGTACCCGGATCGTTGTTTTCAAAAGCGAGTTTAAGACATGCTACTTTTAAAGAAAAATCATCAGGAGGCATAATTTTATTAGTACTTGGATTTTCAACTCTTCCTTTTTTAAGTGGTGCTCCTGTTTTAAGCGCTATTTTGATTTTAATTGGTATATTTTCCTTGGCTAGTAGTGCAGGAGATAAAATTATTGTTGATGGTAATTGTCCAGTATGTAAAACAAATATAAATCATAAATTGGACGATACTTATAAAACTACAAGATCGGCTTCTTTTAAATGTATTACATGCAAAAAAGATATTGTTTTAAAAGATATTTATCTTATATATTTTCCTTAATCAAAAATTCTTTCATTTATCGAAGAAAAATCAACAAATTTAAGCGAGGACTAGGGGACAGGACTAGAGGACTAGGGGACGCCCTAGAGGACTAGGGGACATCCTATAATGTTCCCGTCAAGAGAAAATAATATTTTTTAAAAGAGCAACAATATCAAGAAAGTAAATTTTACACTTCCTTTCAAATACACGTCTGCCCTGCGCCTGACAGGCAGACGTGCTGGTTTTGGTTCCCTGGTGCTCACCCTTGTCGGACTTTAAATCTCATCGTTATCAGTATCCGGCATTTGCCGCTTTCGGCAACACCCATCATCCCTTATCCAGATTTTAAAGTCAGTGAGCGGCTCTTTATTGTCCCCCTCGAGGTCTATGCCTCAATGCCCTTTTAATCGAGCTCGCTTCAGAGAATGAATATCTTGTTATGGCTTAAGCCTGTTGCAAATATTTTATATCGAAAACCTCCCGGTTCTTCATCAAGGTCCAGGCAATAACCAAAAGCTTGGCTGATAACTTGACCCAGCGCTTGGTCTTGATGCCTTTTTCTTTTTCCCTCCCCTGCAATTGTTTAGCAAAATACGCCTTGAAATCTTTATTCCGTGTCGTGGCAATCCAGGCCGCCTGATACAAAGCATATCGTAAATCCGCTTTCCCCTGCTTGGAAATCACCGGCACGGCATTGTGTGATGTTTTGCCGCTGCGATTTGCGCTGAGATCGAGTCCCGCCGTTTTGAGCACTTGCGTCTGATTGAAAAACCGATGCGGGTTTCCCACTGCGCCCAAAACCTTGGATGACACATCCGGGCCAAAACCGGGAATGGTCAGCAGGTAATCATATTCCGGAAATTGCTTGCAAGTCTCGTCAATCTTATCATCGGTGGTTTTGATCGCTTTCCGGATATGCCGCAAGCCTTCCACCATGATTTTCGCGTCAAGGTTAGCGCCTTCACCCATCCGGCATCCGATAGACGCAATGGCCAGTTTCTGAATGTCGTCTAATCGCTTTTTCTTCGCCAGGGTTTTTCTGCCTGTGGATACGATGGTTTCAAACTGGTCGTTTTCAAAACCCGCTATCCTGGATGGGTCTAAGCACCAACGGACAATGGCTTCGGTCTCGGCATATCCGCTGTACCGATCCAGTTCAGGAAAATACTGGGCGATCAGTTGATTGCGAATCCGAACCCGATAACCGTGTTCCTGCTTGCGAAGCTTGCGTTTGAGCATCAGCAGATCGCGAAGATCACGAATCTCCTCGACCGGGTATTCATAAAACTGGCACTTACCCTGGGATATAAGATCCGTGACATTGGCAGCATCTTTGTCATCATGCTTGTCCCACCTTCCGTCCAGAAGCTTTCTGTTGCTCTTGACGGATACGCCGGAAACCAAAACAACCATTTTCCCACACAGGATTAAATGTTCCCCCAGCGGCTTGTGGTAGTTGGCCGTCGGCTCCATTCCGAAAACAACCTTCTTTAAACCATGCTCCGATTGAATCGCCTGGGTCTTATCCATTAACTTTTCAAATCCCTCTATGGTATTGTCAAAGATCAATCGCCTAAATAATGTTCTTCCTGTTGCTGTGCCAAAGAATGCATGGTGCTTTTCCTTGGCAATGTCGATCCCTACAATCAGGTAATCGTTTGACCCTCTAACTTCTTTTCTAAATTGACGAAATTGTTCCAGCCTGCTATCATCTTCGTAACACATGGGAGACCTCCTATTTTTGAGTTTAAGCTTGCTCGAGCTATATTTCTCATTAACAGGAGGTTTCTTTTTTGGGCAGCTTATATTATTTTTTTGTTTTTGCCAGACTTGGTAGTCTGCCCTTTGATGTTCGGATGATATAACGCCCTTAAATAATTAAGTTGACAGGATAGATGTTTTTATGTAGACTAGGGGACGCCCTTAAATAATTAAGTTTACAGGATAGATGTTTTTATGTAGGAGGCCTTTCATGCCTGGATCAGCGAGATTAGACGCTCCCGCCGCCCTTCATCACATCATGATCCGGGGGATCGAGCGCAGACAAATATTTCGGGACGATGCCGACCGGGAGGATTTTCTTTCGCGCCTGGAGAGGCTTCTGCCAGTGACTGGGATATCCTGTTTTGCTTG
>JQOA01000269.1 GCA_000753945.1 Smithella sp. D17
TTGTTGCTTTTTATGAAAATAGGGTTAAAGTTGGGTTAAAATCAATCTTTTTTTCGGAGTGTGAAATCAGTAATGACAAGGTACTGTTATTCTGCGAATTCGCCGGTGTCGATCCACTCTTTGTTCAGGATGCTCCAGAAGTCATCGGCAAGGCCTTTGTTGATGTATTCGTAGGGCAGCCAACCGTAGCCATCTTCGCCCCAGCCTGTGCCCCAGGAGTTTCTTATTAAAAGGGCGCCGGTCGTTTCCACCTTGTTTTGTGTATTTTTGATTTTCATTTTGTCGTCATACCCTATGGCCACGATGGCATGTCCGCCTTCGATCTTTTCTTTCGGGGATGGATAGGGAATACGTCCGGTCTTATCCGCTTGCTCGATAGAGTTGTAAACGGTGAAGCCAAACATGGCGGGATGCCCCTTGGCCATGTAGGTTTTGAGCTGGTTAAGCAGTTTTGCGGGGTCTGTATTCGGTGGATCATGCCGGAAGTATTTGAGGGTCTGGTAGTTGGAAGCAAAAGCATAGGTAAAGGCGTTTGGTTCCAGGTCAAAGCTCTTTTCGTCGTCTGTGTAGGGCCAGTAGTCTTCCGGCGGTACTCCAAAGAGAATCATGGCGCCCATGGTTGTCCGCAGGTAGGCGCCGGTATCGCCTTTTGCTTTCATCAGGTTGCGGGTGACTTTGTAGAGAAAGAGACGCGAGGCGTCGGTATGTCTGCCAAAGGCTTTGCGCTCGTAGTATTCGATGATTCCGGCTCCCGCATTGGCTGTGCAGGAACCAAGCATTCCCTGATCTTCAACAGGCGAGCACCATGGTCTTAGATCTACGGCAGCAGGCAGTTTGTCTGCCTTGATTTTTGTGCGCTTTGTGGATGTAGATTTAAGCAGTGTTTTTATTTCGCCGGTTTCTTCTGTGTAGTCCCTAAAATCCGGATAATCAGGAAGCCAACCCATGCCGCGTTTTCTTGAGAATGTGATCATTTTTTACCTCCGTTTGAAATTAGTGAAATGTGAATAGTGAAACGTGAAAAGTGAATATTTAACCGCCTGTGAAGAGTGAATAGTAATTTCCACCCCCTGCACCCCCGCCAGCGGGGGATAGTAAAACGTGAATGGTGAATCAAATACATGTGAATGGTAAAGAGTGAACAGTGAAAATCACCTTTAGTCATTCCCGACCTGATCGGGAATCCAGGAGAAAATAAAACTGGATTGCCCAATCAAGTTGGGCAATGACAACATGGTTTTCCCCGACGCTCAACATTTAATCCCACTCCGCCTGTCATTCTTCGCGGATGCGGGAATCCAGACTTCCTTCCGTCATTTCGACCCTCCTTCTGTCATTTTAACCGCTCCTCTATCATTTCGACTGCTCCTTCCGTCATTTCGACGCTCCTTCTGTCATTTCGACGCTCCTTCTGTCATTTCGACGCTCCTTCTGTCATTTCGACTGCTCCTTCCGTCATTTCGACCCTCCTTCTGTCATTTCGACCCTCCTTCCGTCATTTCGACCTTCCTTCCGTCATTTCGACCTTCCTTCTGTCATTTCGACCGAAGGGAGAAATCTTTTAGATTCCTCTTCGTCCCGACACATCGGGACTCATCGGAATGACATACCTTTTTAGATGATTAGATGCTTTAGATGTTTGGAAGGTTAGCAGCTAAACTTCTAACCCTCTGATCTTCTGATCCTCTCAGGGGTAGCCGGTGGGGTTTTGGGATTGCCAGCGCCAGGCGTCGGCACACATATCGGCAAGATTGCGTCTGGCCTTCCACCCCAGAAGCTTTTGCGCAAGCTTTGTATCTGCGTAGCAGGCGGCTATATCACCGGGGCGGCGTTTGGTAATACGATAAGGGATCACCTTCCCCGATGCTTTTTCAAAAGCGTGAAGTATTTCCATAACGGTGTAACCGCTACCGGTGCCCAGGTTAATAATCTGCGGCGTTTTGAAAGTAGCCGTATCTATTTTTTTCAGGGCGGCCACATGCCCTTCTGCCAAATCCATAATATGGATATAGTCCCGCACACCTGTGCCGTCCGATGTCGGATAGTCGTTACCGAAAATATTTACTTTTTTGTGACGGCCCACGGCAACCTGACTGACATAGGGCATGAGGTTGTTGGGAATTCCCTGAGGGTCTTCTCCCATCAAACCGCTCTCATGAGCGCCGGCAGGATTGAAGTATCTCAGCAGGGCAATACGCCAGGCCGGATCGGCAACATGAATGTCTTTGAGAATCTGCTCGATCATTTGTTTGGTGCAGGCATAAGGACTAGCGGGCGCCGTCAAAGAATTCTCTTTAATAGGAATGACGGTTGTTTCTCCGTAAACAGATGCCGATGAGCTGAAGATTATTTTTTTTACGTCGCGCATGGTCATGACATTGCAAAGCGAGATGGTGCTTTGGATGTTGTTTTCGTAGTACTTCAGTGGTTCGGTAACCGATTCTCCCACGGCCTTGAATCCCGCAAAGTGCATAACCGATGCGATTGAATATTTTTGAAATACTTTGTCAAGGGCGGCAATGTCCCACAGATCGATTTTATAGAAAATCGGCTGTTTACCTGTGATTTGTTTTATACGTTTCAGAACAGAAGCTTTGCTGTTGGAAAGGTTATCGATAATAATCGGTTCATAGCCCGCAGCCATGAGGGCCACAACGGTGTGGCTTCCGATATACCCGGTCCCTCCGGTGACAAGCACGCAGTGCCTGGATAGCTTATTGTTAGTGTTCATAGGTACCTCGAAGTTTTAAGATTTAAGATAAAAAAATAGATTTAAGATTTAAGTAATTAAGTTTTAAGCAACTCCTTAATTTTATTTTTTAGTAACTTAAATCTTAATTACTTAATTACTTAATTACTTAATTACTTAATTACTTAATTACTTAATTACTTAAAACTTAAATCTTCTCTAAGATATTTGATTCCGGATTGTGAATGGAGGTCGGTGCCGAAATGGGTATATATTTCCATCTTTCGCAGGTGATTGGCTGTCTTTTGAGCCTGAGAACCGTAAAGACCGATGAAACTGCCAAGGTTCCCCTGAAAAGCACAACCAAGATCTTTCAGATAATCTAAAATGGATGACTCCTTTGGTTTTGAGCTTTCCGCCTTACGTTGTGAGTTAGTGAATTGAAACCAGGACGTTTTCCGTTTCTGCGGCATGCCGAAAATGCCGCATCGCTCCGGATGAGCAATCATGGGAACAAAGCCTCTGCGTTTAATCAGGAAACATGCATCTTTGATTAACTCCGCCGATATGTGGATGGGAAATTCCAGCATGATAAAATTTGTTCCGCCCAGGGGCAGCGGATTTTCCAGATATCCAGACAGAAATTCATCCAGATAATACTCCCGGCCGGGAAAAAGCTCAAGGCCAATATTTTCATTATTCAGCCTTTTTTGCAGAACTGCTGCCGCTGTTCTGACTGCGTCGTTGTCCGCTTCATAGGCGCCTTTGATCAGGTGCGGCGTGCAGTAAACGGCGGTGAATCCTGCTTTTTGCAGGGCCGCTGCCATTTCTATGGATTCTTCAATGGTTTTTGGACCATCATCCAAACCGGGCAAGATATGACAGTGAAAGTCGATCATGGGAAAAGATAAGATTTAAGTAATTAAGATTTAAGTAATTAAGATTTAAGTAATTCAGTATTAAGAATAAATTAAATACCATAAAAATAATTAAGTTTTTGGAGATAGTGATTTTATCAGGCCTTGAAGCATTGCAGATATTTCTTTTAGTTCTTTAACAAATTCTGTGGTTTTAGAATTTTTATAAATACCGATTTGTTGGGCAATGTAAACTTGCGTTCTTAATTCAGCGGCTGATCCTTTGGCAATATGCAAAAAACGAATATATTCTGTTTTGCTGTTTCTTTCAGCGCCTTCAGCAATATTCGACGCAATTGAAACCGCGGATCGCGTCATTTGATCCTTCAATCCATAGTCACTGCATTTCCGCAAACTTTCATATATATCTACGGCCAAACGACAAGCCCGTTTCCAAACATCCAATTCCTCAAAAGAATTATAAGACATAGATTTAAGTAGTTAAGTAATTAAGATTTAAGGGTTAATCGGTAAAGATTTAAATTTAAAGTTTTAAGTGATTACGTAAAGCGTGGCTAAAGATTTTTCTACCGTAGTTGAATATTATGGCAAGATTTTTTGACCAGAGTTTAAAACAAAGGGCTAGAGTCATGTCAACGATACTCTGTCATTTCGAAGGAGCCTTCACAACTGAGAAATCTTAGATTTCTCCCTGCGGTCGAAATGACATTTCTGGATTGACACGACACTAGAGGGTATAGATGATTTGTCCTTAACTCTTAATTCTTAAAACTTAATACTTAACTACTTAATTACTTAAATCTTTTTTTTATCTCTTTTCGTAGCTTTTCTGGAATCATTTCTTTCCACCAATTGAACTTGCC
>JQOA01000270.1 GCA_000753945.1 Smithella sp. D17
GAGATTGGAGATCGACGAAACCTGTAGGAAAAGGTGTCAGAATACGGGTAAGCAGGAGATTCGTGTAGAACTCTACGAACCTTGTGCCTTTAAGATTGAGTTGGACAATGTAATTAAGAGCTTTTTCAAAATTATTGACAAAATGTTCTACCGGATACCCCAGATGCTCTGCGTTCATGGCGGCTAAGCCATATGGATTAAGTGGCCTTATAAATATCCCATTGAAGCCAAGCTGTATATACTCAGAGATAACCTCTTGCATGTGGTCGATGTTATCTATAGTGGTTGTCATTAAGGCACTCACATCTCGTCGGAGAAGGATGTCGAAGGCATTATGAAGGTTCTTGATAACAGTATCGTAGGTACCGCCACCGCGTCTCAGTTGCCGGTTCTTGTCGTGAAGGTCGCGGGAACCGTCAAGAGAGGTGGATATATGGATGCCATGTTCTTTAAAGAACATTAGCTGTTGAGTGTTAACCGTGACGAGGTTTGTGCAGCCGCAGAAATCAAGATGCTTATGATATTTCTCGTTAACCTTCTTTGCATAAAGGACAGTCTCTTTCAGTGTCTCCCAGTTGAGGGTAGGCTCGCCGCCTTGGAACTCAATTTTGATTGAAGGGGAAGGAGACTTGAATATATAGTCAACAACACGGCGAGCCACTTCAGGTGACATGTCGAAGCCCTTCACGTCGTCCCCTTCAGCATTCACTTGGCAGTAAGAACATTTGTTGGTGCACTTTAGTGTGATGACCATCATATGAAGGGAAGTAAAATCTGAGATAAATCTTTTTCGAGTCCGATACTTCGCGGAAACCATCTCCAGTGTTTCCGGCAAGTGTTCTGTATTGATGAAATGTCTACTCTTCAAGTCATGGTATGAGATGTTTTCGGTAGTCAGATCACCCTGTATTAACTTATGAAAATCGTTCTTGCTGAGAAAGATGTATTCTCCACTTTCGTTGACGAGCAAGTAGTCATCGATGTCAAAGCGAGAAAACTGAATAATACTGCAGGGGATCACAACAATATGCAAAGGTCGAGCAGGGATAAATTATTGACAAAATCGGCATACCTGTTTCACGACCCTCTGAAATCGCGAATCGAAGCAATGGACGACGTTTCTTTCTTGCATCAGCAGTATTACGAGCATCCTTCGCATTCATACGCCTTTCTACTTCGTAGCTCAACATAATCGCAATGACTTTAGGAACGACTTTCCATGTTGAAAACACCAGTCGTTTTGTAAAGTTACTATTCCAAACCGAAAGGAAAGGCTCTTCCGGTTGATAGTATGGTAACGATGGTGGAATCCATAAAGTTTTCCATGCTCCTGTATCCAATACGTCTTTTAAAATCCCACTGAGACGGGCATTACAAGGATCAATTACATTATATGAATGAAGATCGTTTTCAGACAACAGAACCGAAGACAGACAATCGTTTATTTCATTAATAGCTTTTTTGCAGAATTTCTGCTCTTTTACAGCTTCGTTGAATGATTGTTTGAATTTATAATCATCCATAAAATTCAACAAATATGGAGATGATTTCCAGTATTCCACTATGTTCGGCATCTTTAGTTCCGCCGCGATTTTATCAAGAGCTACATAGCTGCGAATTTGATGAGTATTAATAATCTGACTGCTACTGCTTACCTCTTTCAGCATGCCATTACGGTCATTTGTTGCAGCTAGCCGCTCAGTGCGTACCATTACTTTTCGTAATAGTGTCTCAATCCTATTCTTAACTTCTTTCGCTTGTGCTGAAACGGCCTGCTTTGGTGAAAATAGAATATTACGGAATTCAATTAATAACTCTTCAAATTCTTTTTGTCGATTTTTGTCGCGTTCAAGAAATCGATAGGTCTGCATAAAGTCCGCATAGTGATCTTCGGCATTCGATTCATCGCTTAGAGTGTACATTTTATATGGGGTTGCTGAAAGAAGCATAACCCTTGCACAGGTGTTTGATTTTGTATCAACATAATTGAAGAGCCGTCTAGCAAGTTCGCTGCATTCATCGTCTTCGCGTAAAAGGTTTTTGAATCGTTGAAACTCGTCTAATATGATTATATCCGGCTCAAGCGATTCAATGCATGCTTCAGCAAGGATAGCTCTAAGATTCCCTACTATTCGGTTACGCACAGCTCGTTGATCATAAGGCCGTACTGTTTTCCTTGATCGCTGAAATTGTGAACATAGTATTTCAAAATCATCCCGGAGCTTTGCGTTCTCCTTGCTACAAATCATCTGGGAAAACCTTTTTGATATGTCCGCATTGATTTTTAAATCCTGCCACGCCTTCTCTCGAAAATACTCCGCATTACGAACGTTTCCTTGAAGCAGATTTAACGCAGAAACACCTTTAAGATCCCATGGCTTTTGAAGCATCTTGTATAACAAAACTCTTTCATCCATCATGCCAATATTTGATTTCTGATCAAAAGATGTTCCTGGCGTAAATGACACGAAATTAATTTTATTAGTTGCATTGTTAAGACTGCTCAGTTGTATCGGCAAAAGTGTAATTCTAGAATTAAGCTGAAAACCATCGCCTCCAGCAACATTCAATTTTCTTATATTTTGTCGTGCAATGCTGCCGTTAGAACATATATAGACAATATCTATTCTATGTTTTTCGCCTAATGTTTCTCTAAGATGCTTTATGGCCTTTGCAATAACGCCCTTGGCTACAAGCGTTTTCCCTAAACCAACCTCATCAGCTATAAGAAATCGTAAAGCTGGATCGCTATCTAAATAAAGCCGCTTAAAAACATACTCCACGGTACTTCGTTGAAAGCGTTTTAATCCTGCAAGGACAGATTCTACAGAAAAAAGGTCACTGGTATTCTCAGCCATTACGCCCCTTTCTTACTTCAATGATTGGATTCCAGATAGTTTCAAAACTCTCGGGGAGAAGTTTTCTACCTTCTTCCGTCTTCTTGAGATCTGCCACTAATTCTTCAATCCTGTCTATTCGTTTTGGGTCACGACTTATTGCTATTAAAAGCATTTCAAGAAGACCATTTAAAACATTCGGCCCATATGCAGGACGACCAGGCATTGAATCGAGAATATCTCTATCACCAGGATCTTGACCTCCATCCAAAGGATTACTCAATATCAGCATAAGCAATCTTATAAATTCATCCCTATTCTGCAATATAGCACTTGTTATTCTTGAGAATCGGTCTTCTGGAATGCCTTCCAGAGATATTCTGAGTGCAAATTCATGCGTTAATGATTCGTTCGCTGTTTTCATTTCGATTTTAAATGCTATAAAAGCGGTCAATGTTTCTATAGAAATGCTATCCCATGATATAATATTTGTATTTGGCAAAATATTTTTTTCATGCACATTTGTTAACGTTATTGGTCTGCATGCTGTAGTAGTAGGCACTTTAGTATCAATTTTGAATGGTGACTTACAAGAAATTGACAGTGCCACCGTTTTGCCATCCTCGTTCAGGGTTACCTTTCCATTGCGAACATTTTCTGCAATGTATCGGCAGAATTCTGTCATTTTATCTTCTAGCATGCGTTTTTCTGAATTCTCGGCTACAGGTTTCTCCTGCGGAGTATATGAAGTTAGCATGTCGGCAAAAGTTGTTTCTCCCTTAATATTGGCAAGAAATAGATCAGCTCCGCATATACTTTTTTTACCAACAAGTTCAACCATAAACTCAACGTTTTTCGTAAAGGCAGCCATCGTCGCATTAGCGGAACCAGTTACAATGCTGGCATTCCATCCATTCTCCATCATGAATATCTTCGCATGCAATCCTGTTAATTCAGTCTGTATTTCTTTTTCGGCTTCTTCCTCTTGTTCTATTTCGGAAGCGCCATCGTCGAGTGTAAATATTTTTTCAAATGTCGAAAGTGTTTCTTTATTGACCGCATCGAGACTGTCTCTTCTAGATACTAGAATGGCATTCTTTGTTTGTTCCTTAAGGTATCTATTAATAAAACCATCGCAAAGAAATGGCGAAACGACGGCTCTCACCGGCCACTCAAAAATATTCGATTTAGCTTTTTTCCCAGACTCGAGTCCTAATGACCAGAAATAAAGTTCATCAAATCCATCTGGTAATTCGAATTGTGTAACAAGAAGCTCATTACTAATGGTCGAAATTATTTTTAAGGCCTGTTTTGAGGGCTTATTATTATTGATAGCAAGCTCTGGAAGTTTAGCGATAAATTCTGAAAGCGGTCGACAAATACCAAAAGCATTTGATCGTTCCATTACTTCACCATCCAACATTACTTCAGTGTCCCAAGATTTATCGAATGTGAGGTTGCGGCTCAAACAAATAACGCGATACTTGATAGGACCTGTTTCCAGTGGTTCAAACCTAAGAATCCATACTTTTGGATGAAATACGCCGCCCATTATAGGAGCCTGAACCTGAAAAACAGAATTCTCAATGTAGGCGTTAAGAATACGATGCTGCCTAGGAGCTGGAACATGAATTTGTCCAGTTTGACAGAAGACGGCTATTTTGTTCGAAAATTGTTTGACCGATTCTAGGATAAGGAGCGGATCTTGATTTTCATTCGCTTCATTACCTTCGTAGTCAAGAAATGCAAACCCTATGGGTAGTGTTAATAAAGTTGTCAAATCAAGTGAAAAGGTTGTTCCAATGGCAAAATTAAGTCCGTATCCCTCGGGCGGTCTTAATAATTCAAAGAAATGTTTTCTTTCAGTTGGCCTTAACATTATCCACCTCTTGATCAAGTCCTGTCAAAATGTCATTAACCATTGTCCGTGCAATTCTCCATCTATAATCCAACTGCCCTATACCTGAGGCACCTCTCCATGCTTCCAATGCTTTGCTGTTAGAAAGACGGGCATTTTCTTTTTTCAGAGATCTTTCTCTGTCTTTTATTAATGACCTTATGCTCACATTATTAACGAACTCATCGAATGAACTAACAGAATTAATTGCATAGTTAATCCATTGCATGCAAAATGTTTTCGTTGCATTTGGTACACGAGGATTTTGTTGTGCAACAATCTCCCAGAAGAGTTTTTTATTCCACGATGAAAATCTTGTCGATTCCGATTTAATATTTTTATACCATTCCAACATTTCTTGCCGGTATCTATTGACTAAATCATTCTGCTCAGACTTGTTTGCAGATTTGTCAACCTCCTCTGACAGCATTACATTATAAAGCCATGCAGCTCCGTGCATTATTTCGGAGAAATTCCGAGCATGCTCAAGTTTTTCTTTAATCTGTGGTCCGAATTCATTGTATTGAGGATGCATCCATGCAAAACGAACTTCGTCACCGCAAGGACAACCATTTAAAACAAGGAAAGCAAGGAGGGAGTTTGAACAATGCCTTAAAATCTGATCTTTTAAAAACTGAGCTTCAGATTTTTTAAGTTTGAAATCAATTTTGTTTGGAAATCCATCGGGTACTTTAGGCAAATTTGCATTCCACGTACCCTTACCTTTATAACCTATGTCGCATTCAGGATCTTCAATAAATTCTCTTAATGATAAAGTGTTTTTATTTTTTTTATCAAACCACTTATGATACTGAGTTTGTGATCCTCTAAAAAGAAGAATCTGCCATTTTTGAAGACCTGACCAATAAATATTACTAGGGAGTCTCTGTAATCCTCTTCTCGCTAGTTTCCCAATGACACCTTTTCCTACAGGTTTCGTCGATCTCCAATCTC
>JQOA01000271.1 GCA_000753945.1 Smithella sp. D17
CTCGGAAGAGCGGAAAGTAAGTTGGGTCAGCGCGAGATGGATCTGGCCAGGTCGGTTCAAGAAGTCACAGAAGAAGTCATGCTTCGTGTCAGTCGCACGCTGCATCGTGAAACCGGTGCTGAGAATCTCTGCCTCGCAGGCGGTGTAGCGCTGAATTGCGTGGGGAATGGTCGCATATTACGTGAGGGGCCATTCAAGAATCTGTGGATACAGCCAGCTGCTGGGGATGCTGGTGGGGCGCTCGGGGCTGCTCTTGCGGCGTGGCATCAATATGATGAGCAACCCCGGTCAAGTAGTAACGGCAGTGACAGGATGAAGGGAAGTTATCTAGGCCCATCGTTTACAACCGAGGAAGTGGAACAGTTTTTAAGGAAGCAGAATGCCCAATATGTTCGGTTCAATGACGACGATCTCTTCAATCGCGTCGCTGAGGAACTGGCGGCTGAGAAAGTGGTTGGCTGGCTCCAAGGCAGAATGGAATTTGGGCCAAGGTCACTTGGGGGAAGAAGCATCCTTGGTGATGCCAGGAGCCCCAAAATGCAATCTGTGATGAACCTGAAGATCAAATACCGAGAATCGTTTCGGCCGTTTGCCCCTTCCGTTTTGAGAGAGCGGGTGTCGGAGTATTTCGATTTGAGTTCGGACAGCCCCTATATGCTGATCGTTGCTCCGGTTCTGGAGAAGCGTCGTATTCCATTGCGAACCCATGACAAAACTTTGTGGGGGATCGACCTGCTCAATGTTCCGCGCTCTGATATCCCGGCCATCACTCATATCGATTACTCAGCGCGGGTACAGACAGTCCATTTTGAGACTAACCCAAGATATTACAATTTGTTAAAAGCCTTTGAAGCAAAAACAGGCTACAGTGTGCTCGTGAATACTTCTTTTAACGTGCGAGGTGAACCGATTGTCTGCACACCTGAGGACGCGTATCGCTGTTTTATGCGGACAGAAATGGATGTGCTCGTCCTGGAAAACTGCGTTCTGCTGAAGGCGGAGCAAAAGCCGTTGGAGGGGGACACGGATTGGAAGAAAGAATTTGAGTTAGATTAGGGAGGAAACAATCTCATGGCTCAGCAAGGCGATGCGAAAGAGCTTCGTATGTTCGGTTTAATGGTTGGTGGAGTGTTTTCGATCATTGGATTGTGGCCGATGGTTGTCCGAGGCGAGGCTCCAAGGATGTGGGCGATTTCGGTCGGAGGGGCGCTTGTCGGTCTTGGTATGGCTCTGCCGTCAAGTCTTAAGCACGTTTATCTTGTCTGGATGAAAATTGGGCATGTGCTTGGGTTTATAAACACCAGAATCCTTCTTGGAGTGATTTTTTTTGGGCTCATCACTCCAATGGGGGTGGTTATGCGACTTCTTGGGAAAGACTCAATGCATCGGACCCTAGTGCCAGAGGCCAATACCTATCGCGTGATACGTCCATCACGATCTCGGCTGCACATGAAGAGTCAGTTCTAGTTGAAGGAGGAGGGGTTACAATGGGTGAGTTCGTTTCCGAATTGTGGGCCTTTATGAAAGAGCGAAAGAAGTTTTGGTTGCTACCAATCTTTGTTGTGCTGATTCTCTTCGGTGCATTGATCGTTCTTACGCAGGGTTCTGCGGTAGCACCGTTCATCTATACTCTGTTCTAAACAAAGATGGCGAGTTCAATGTCACGAGGGACATTGCGAGCGATTACGCTCGTTGTATTTACTTTTTCCACATTACTCTCAGTGGCGGTCGCTGAAGGAATTGCTCGATTTTTCATCCAGTTGCCGCAAGCGAAAATCTACCCGCAAGTTCGTTATCAACCACATCCGGTCCGTGGATTTACTCTTCAGCCGAATCAGACTGCCTATACCAAAGATCAGTTTGCGACCATAGATATGCTTGGTTTCCGTACAAACGGACCAAAGGCGACTAGTGTTATTCCAAAGCTTCGGATTCTCGCCCTGGGGGACTCCTTTACGTTTGGCTATGGGGTAGCCGATTATGAAACATGGCCTGCTATGCTGGAAAGAGCGCTTAGCTACAAGATTGAGGTCACTAATGCCGGGACGACAAGTTATAACGTATTTCATGAGTTCGATCTTCTGCGAGAAAAGGGACTGGCGCTTAAGCCGGAGGTTGTCATTCACGGGCTGTATTGGAATGATCATCTAATGAATCNNTAATGAATCGCCCTCCTCGTGCGACCGATCCGCCACTGTTAACAACGGATGGGCATTTTGCTTGGGATGGAGATGACGACCCTGCAAGCGGGCCTTTATGGCTGAGTGGGGTTCGGTGGCTGAGGGGGCACTCAGTATTGGCAAACGCAGCCTTGACGCAGGCGAGAAGGTACTTTGTTCCAGCAAACTCTGGTGTTCATCAGTACGATCTTGAGTATCGTAAACTGTTAGCCGGAGAGCTGTTGCCAGAATCGTGGCAGGTTATCGAAGATTTTTACCGAGACATGAAACAGTTAGGCGAGGAATCGGGTTTTAAGGTGTATGTGATCATTTTCCCAGTTCGTGACATCGTGACGATGCCTGATTCTGCTAACCATGGTTATGCACGGCTTATTCGTGAAATATTGGATCGCCAGGGCATATCATACTTGGATGGAATTGCACTTTGGCATCAAGCGCGACTAGGTGTGAATCTATTTCTGCCGTACGACGAGCACCTCACAGCCGAGGGGTATCGCATCATCGCCANNTCCTTCGAAAGAAGGGATTACGTTCCGGGAGATCATGGTCAGTTGCATAAAAAGCAACTTTATCGCATCATCGCCAATGCGCTTGCCGCCGATTTCTGCTCCAAGAAGTTTCACCGGGCATACGAGATCGCCTGTGAATCCTGAACGGGCACATCGGCATGTCCCGTAAGACGTAGCATCAGGAACAAATGCTGGTAAGCATATGCCTTGAGCATGACTTGTCCGATTCGACCGCCGATTGTGCTTAGCCGAGGGTAGGCGTCAAAATCAGAGGACCACAAGACTTATGGTTGCCCACAGGCATCGTTTTCACAAAGAGTTGAGATACAGCATACTGTTACTCATCCTGTCTTGCACAGTTTCTCTATTGGTCGCAGAAGTAGTGGCACGGATCTTCTTCCCTATTTCGGACGGGCGCGACAATGTGACCATTGACGGAACGCCGGTCAAGGAATGGTTCGAACCAGGCACCGTGTACCGGCAGGTTTCCAATGAGTACGATGCAGTGACAACGATCACCGATAAAGGTCATCGTGTGCCGGGAGTTGACGGGAATCCAGACGTTATATTCATCGGCGACTCATTCACATATGGGTATGGGCTTAGGGATGACGAGACTTTCTCAAGGATATATTGCCAGCAGCTCCAGCTTGCTTGTGTGAACCTCGGTATGCCAGGCAGTGGCACATTGAAGCAAGTAGAGCGACTTGAACAGTACATTACCCAGTGGCATTGGAAGCCAAAGCAAGTAAAACTGTTTTTTTTCGGCATGAGCGGCAGTTTCTCTGCAGGCAATGACTTCGTAGATAATTATGACCGGTATACTCGAGAGCACGCGGCTCAAGCCGATGTCCAGCGGAGCGGAGATGCCCAAGCGCTCAGAGCGGAGCCAACGGTCGGGCTCACCGAACGCATCATCGCCTTACAGACCTCCGTTCTGGGGCATTCGACTCTGATGCGCCTCGTCAAATATTACTGGGGGCCGATGCTCAAGAGTCTCTTGGTGGCGGATCCAGGTAACGAACGCATGGCGACGGCTTTGCAGGCGACCCTGGAAAGCCTCGCCAGACTGGACGAGTTAAGCCGCCGAGTCGGATTCGGCTACCACATTTATCTTCTGGTTCCAGTGCAGGATATCATTCGGGGTACATACGGAGAAACCTTAGAAAAGCTCAATAGTGTTTCTCCAAAGCCTGTTATCCCTACCGCACAATTATTTCTCGATTCACCACAGAATTATTATTACGCGTTTGATGGTCATTTCAACGCAGAGGGTAGCAGGCGTGTCGCACAATTCTTGGTATCGAGCGAGTCCGGCCTTTTGATTGATGATCGACGGAAATGAAGATCTCGAAGGTGTTGTGGAAGATGTGGAAAGGCATCGGTCTAAGCCTTGTTCTTTTGGTCGGCACATCAATCTACTTTTTGTATCCTCCTCAACCACGAGTCATTACGTTTCCTGATGGCAAACGATTCGCGTTTTCGATTGTCGATGACACAGATCTTGCAACTCTTGAACGAATCAAGCCCCTCTATGAACTATTATATCAGTATGGGATGCGTACGACGAAGACGGTTTGGGTTTTAGAATCCAATGAACCCTCTCATTCGCCGAACCGAGGCGACTCACTCCACGATCCTGCCTATCGTGCGTTTATACTTGACCTGAAAAGTAAGGGATTCGAAATCGCATTGCACGGCGTTCGAGGAGGTAGCAGTCAACGGCCTGACATCCTCGACGGATTAGAGCGATTTAAGGGGGTGCTGGGCCAGTATCCCGCGATACACGTCAATCACTCTCTCAATAGAGACAACGTGTATTGGGGTGAGCACCGGTGGTCCTTTGCTCCGTATAGGTGGATTTATGCTTCCGTTGGCGACCGGGGCTTTTCCGGGCAGGATGATGAGTCGATCTATTTCTGGGGTGATTTAGTCAAGCAGCACGTGCGTTACGTCAACCAGTTTACGTATGGCGACATAAATCTGCTCGCCCTCAATCCTTCCATGCCCTATCGCCTCGCGGACAAGCCGTACGTGAATTACTGGTTTCCGACCGCCGATGGAGACAATCTTGACCGGTTTGAGTTTCTCCTCAGAAAAGAAAACCTTGATCGGTTGGAGCGAGAGGGTGGTGTGTGTCTAGTCTACACACATATGGGAGCCGGCAGCTTCAATCTGGGTAGCGCAGCAAATCCTCGATTCGAGTCTCGATTGAAAGATCTCGCGTCCCGAAATGGCTGGTTCGCCACGGCTTCTGAAATACTGGACTACCTAAGAGAGCAGCCTGGATGGAGGGATAACCTTGACTTTAGGGAGACAGTCCGTCTTGAGACTCTGTTTCTCTGGAATGCGCTTCTTAGGGTTATCATGCCTGCTCCTTCCCCTCAGCCAACATCATAGGGCGTAAATATGGGTTACGAATTTTCCCGCCCCTGATGCGCATGCTTCTTTCCCCCACAAGTAGAATGTCGCTTCCGCTACGCCAAAGTCTGCCGACAGACATGCCTCCGCTTGCCAGAGCGCATAGATTACCTTCTCCTCGGTGAACTTTGACCGATTCATGGGTCCCCTCCTTTTCCCATGGCACCGTCGAAGCGGCATCTTACTCTAGTTGTGAACTGGCGTCGTTTTTCGAGAAACGTCACTTTATTGGACTCGGAGGTTTGCAGGAGGCGCAGGTGGTGCTGCATCCCCACCGCCCTCACTTCCCAAGTTGGCAGGAGTCGGAAGCGGCTCTCCAGCACTATTCAACTGATAGCCGCGCGTTCCCACATAGGTCGAGTATGATGAGGTCAAATTGAGATTTTGATTGATGATATTTTGTGACGGCGAGCCAACTAAATTGTTTATTAGAACAATTCTTGAGGGGGCGGTGACATTCTCATGGTAGATATGGCTGCCAGGATCATTGTTAATGATCACATTAGTTGAGAAGGTGAATGGCCCGTCGCTTGAGTCGGTGTTTCTTACGGATACCCGGCCTACAATTGTATTCCGATAAATATGGACGTTGTTTGCCATTCCGTCCTGATTAATTTCTAGAGCAGTTCCTGTGCTGCTTCTAACATTATACAGCCGATTGAATGAAATCTCGGCGCTATACAAGCCATGCATGTTACCGCCTATCCCTCTGTTAGTGATGTCATAAATAGTGTTGTGACGAACGGTAATTTGGTCCAGTGGTTCCGCCTTGATCGCAATTCCTTCCGTATCACCGCCGCCGGTTGAATCATAAGATGCCCTCATAATGTTATCCTCGATCAGTGTGCGCTGGGTTGAATAGAGCTTAATAAAGCAACCGCGGTCTACGTCTTCAAAAACGTTGTCCTGGATCGACATGTATGAACCCATCGCGGTACTCCGACTGGATATCGTCGTGATCCAACCCTCGTTTACACTTCGTTCAGTTGGCCCCAGCCGGCTAAAATAGTTCTTGCGAAACGTTTGATAGTTCCCAGTTCCGGCCACACGGAAAGCATGGTACGCCATATTGATAATTCGAAATCCATCGATATAAGTATTATTGGCACTGTCATAAAATGAAATATGTGCGCTTCTGTTACAGGGACGTGCCCCGATTTGCGGACTAGCCGCGAAGCACTGTCCGTCAATGGTCGGTCTCTCACCGGGATAAGCCAGCCAGGCGACAGGTTTATATGCGTCAAGGACCGCCATGCGCCCTAGAGATATAGTCCCTGGGTCCTCGAGAAATCCATCAATGTAATAAGTACCCTGGCGAAAGTAAGCGATCTTGTTCACATGACTGTTTCGCCTTTTTGAGTCATAGTCATTTCCCTCCATCAAGTCTCGAATTCTTCTGAAAGGATTGGATAGTGTCCCAGTGCCAGGATTAGCTACGTCAAACTCTCTGCCGTTGACCGAATCAATGAAAATAAATCGGCTGGCATCCACCCTGATCGTCCAGGTTGCACTCACCCTTGAGTTCTCTGCATCCGTGACGGTGATGGTCGGCGTAACTGTCGTGCCATCCGGGGGGGTAGGCCAGGAGATCTCGCCTGTGGTTGAATTAATAGTCATTCCAGAGGGTGCGTTGCTTAAGACAAATATATAGGGGTATGTACCGCCTAGGATAGACGCACGGATGTTATATTCTATGCCTGGATAGGCCCAGAATATTCTGTTGTTCGCACTGATCGCAGGTTGGCCTGTCATAGGAGAAGTGCCGGCAGCACGTGGGGAAGCCAGTTCGAGGGGATAAATGGCGCCGGACGCTATTTCTATATAGAAGGATGATGTTATTACGATTAAACAGCACAGCTTCGTCAGTACCTGTTTGACTTGCATTGTTTCCTATCCTCCATATCAAAAAACGATCCTATGCCAGACGTACACTGGAATAGTTAGCAAAACAGATGCCATGTCTTTCATGTAAGAAGTGGAAAAAAAGTTTATACAAAACAACAGCTTTAGCCGATCCATCTAGATGGCTAATCATAGGCTGACTGATTTCATCAATCGATAAATAGTCCACTTGCACCAGATAGTCCAATCTAAGTTGACGAGATTGCGCTGCTAATTACCCACTGCGGGTCCCAACCGTCGGCGCCGTGGCCAGCGGCGTCAAGGCACCCGTCGTCCCGTTGATCGTGAACGCCGAGATGGTATTGCCACTGAGATTCGCCACATAGGCCAACTGCCCGCCGGCGTCGACGCTGATGAAGATCGGTTGCGTCCCCACGGCAAACGGACTGCCCGGCACCGCCGTTAAGATCCCGGTTGTGCTATCGATGGCGAAGGCCGACACGTTATTCGTTCCGTGGTTGGCCACATAGAGAAACCGCCCACTTGGATCGGCGGCGATGGCTCGCGGGTCGGCTCCGACCCCCACAGATCCCATCGCGGTTAAGGCCCCGGTCGTGCCATTGATCGCGAACATAGAGACGTTGTTGGAGAGACGATTCTCCACATACGCGAAGCGCCCACTCGCCTCCACGACAATGGCCCGCGGCGTGGTCCCTGCAGCAAACGGACTCCCCGGCACCACCGTCAACGCCCCTGTCGTATCATTGATGGCAAACGCCGACACGTCGTTGGAACTTAGATTCACCACATAGGCAAATCGGCCACTCGGGTCCACGGTCACAACCATCGGGTTGCTCCCGGTGGTATAGGGACTCCCCCCTACCGCGGTTAAGAC